>NZ_JBNNVG010000038.1:0-44205 GCF_050280425.1 Lysinibacillus sp. NPDC093190
GTTCACGTACGGTTCTGTGAGAGCCTTTGGGTGAAAGTCCTATTGGCTACTCGACTGAGAGGTCGGGAGTTAATCACTCCCTCCTACTCGATTATTTTAGGTAAGATTATACTTAAAAAAGTAAGCTTGTAATCAAATTATGTATATAAATAACTTGTCATCTCCGATACGATTGATAGATGAATCGAATGAAGGAACGTAATACAGATTATCGGATATTCTCTATCGAAAAAAGGACCGGGCGGTTTTTAGAAGACACTGAAAAAGTCGATTTATACCTAAAATTTAGGTATAAATCGACTTTTTAAATCCACGAATACAATTAATAAAAGAAACTCGTTTTATTCCCATTAATCTGTAATCTCACTATAACTCTCTTATTCAGTTTTTAAGATTTTATTAAGGAGCCCATTATTTTACTATAAGGTTATTCCAATATAGTATAGATGTGACTCACATTTAAACACTCAAGGAGGTAAAACAGTTTAAAGAACTGGGTTGCTAAAGTAGAATCTGCTGCACTAATGGTTCCTACTATTTCGGCCTTCGCTGAAGCACCGTTAGTGAAACTAGCTAGCAATAAGGATTAAACATTAAAGAATCAAAAATATGTAATCATTAAACATAGAATCCTAAAAGAATTTCTAATTATAAATACAAATATATAGAGGTGATTCTACATATGCAACCAGCTACACAACTTCCTTATGAACAGAAATACTCTATGTCATGGGGGGAATTTATTAGCTCAGTTTTATTTGCTTTTTTGGGGACTCAACTCGTTACTTTATTCCTAGCAATACCCTTAACTAATTATACAGACAGTTTAACTAATAAAAAACAAATTGCCATGTATGAATCTATGGCAAACACTGCCAGTATCGCATTACAACTAGCCATGGTGTTATTCTTCATATTTAAATTTGAACCAGCGGAAAGATTATTACTAAAATCTTTAAACTTTAAGGCGATTAAAGAATGGCGAACTTACGGATACTTACTTCTTTTTTTCACCCTAAACATTCTCAACTATATCTTGTTAAGTTCTGTATTCCAAGACGCAACAAAGCAGCAATCATCCGCACTAAACTTGGACGTTTTTAATCAATATCAAATAGTATCACTTATCAGCATTGTAATATTCACGCCTATTTTTGAAGAGCTCATTTTCCGCGGTTTTATACTTAGCTTCCTCTCCGAACGCTTTCCATTTTGGATTGCAGCAATTTTAACAAGCTTTTTCTTCGGAATTGCTCATTCATACTCACTTGGAGTAATGGTATTTACTTTCTTCATGGGACTTTTAATGGCGATTTTATGTAAAAAAACGAACTCTATTATTCCAGCTATGTTATTTCATATTATGAATAATATGTCGGCTTCATTATTTTAAGAATGGGCTGTCCCAAACGTCGGGGAAACGACTTTTGGGACAGCCTTATTCTTTTATTTGTGTTTTAAGCTTTTGAGTCTATTTAAAATACAGAGCATTAGATGTTTTATAGTGGTAAATATCGGTGGATGGATAATTAATAAGAAAAAAGCTAAACCCGCATTATCCATGCCCGGAGATGTTACGTTTGCACGGAAATCATAAATGTTTAAGTGGCTTCTATTAGCATATACATTGTCGGTTTTCTCTACATAGGTTGCTATTCCTTGGATTCCAAATTGAAAAATAAGTAAATTCTGGGGTAATATCCCAGCAAGCTGACCCACGCATAAAAACAATAATAGAAACTCGATTTATTCCCATTAATCTACTATAACTCTCATATCCAGTTTTTAAGATTTTGTTAAGGAGCCCATTATTTTACTATAAGGATATTCCAATATACTTACACTATATTGAATGAAAATCTATCATATCATTCATTCAATGTAGTACAGATGTGACTCACATTAAAACACTCAAGGAGGTAAAACAATTGAAGAACTGGGTTAAAAAATCAATTGCTTTAGTAGCAACTGCTGCACTAATGGTTCCTACTACTTCTGCCTTTGCTGAAGCACCACAAAAAACAGCGAAGAACCAAGAATTAGTGAAGCTAGCTAGCAATAAGGAACAAACATCGAAAAATCAAAAGGACTGGATTAGTAAGGATACTATTATAGTCAAACATTCAGGTCTTGATAAGAATGTACATAAACAGATTGGCTCAAAAGTGATCCGATCGATTCCTTCATTAGGATACGATGTTATCAAACTAAACAAAGGAACAACTTTAGAAAAAGCGGTTCCTTATTATGCCAAGCAAAAAGGAGTTAAAAGTGTATCCCCAAGTTACGTGTATCATTCCTTTGACACAGGAGTAGATCCAAAGAAAAAGGATATGTATCATTTGAATCTACTTCAAATTGATAAGGCCCTAGAATTAGCAGGCAACAATGAAGTAAAAGTAGCCGTTATCGATTCCGGTGTGGATTTCAAACATCCGGATTTAAAATCTCAAGTGCTTCCACCATATAATGCTGCAGCACCTGTCAATACATATTCTCCTGCTGGCCATGGAACGCACGTAGCAGGAATTATTGGCGCGGCAAAAGATAATGGTATTGGAGGACATGGGATTAATCCGAATGCTAAGATTCTTCCAATTGATGTATTCAATGGAGAAGAAATTGCCAATGATTTTGTCATTGCACAAGGCATCCTTTACGCTATTGAGCAAGGTGCTGATGTTATCAATATGAGCCTGGGCCTCTATAAAGATTCTACACTACTGAAGGAAGCTGTTCAGAAAGCAATTGAAAAAGGAGTTACCATTGTAGCTGCTGCTGGAAATGAAACGACAGATAATTACTTATTTCCTGCTTCTTACGAAGGCGTTATTGGTGTAGGTTCTACGAATGATAGAAATGAATTATCGGACTATTCAAACTACGGACCGTCAGTTGACGTAGTAGCTCCAGGGGAAGGTGTATACAGTACATTTTATGATGAGAAAAAAGGATCATCCTTTAAAGTAGATAGTGGGACATCTATGGCATCTCCTGTAGTTGCAGGTATAGCGTCTCTACTAAAATCAAAATATCCAAATTTAAAGCCTCATGAAATAGAAGCAATTCTTGAAATGACCGCAAAGGATTTAGGTAAGAAGGGCTATGATCTTACATTTGGACATGGTCTTGTCGATCCTGTAAAAGCATTGCAATTCGACTTAAATAATTTACCTAAACAGTATTCTGAAACAAAAGAAGAGCGTATGAAAAATGCAAAAGTCCTTAAAAAGAATACATTGAATACGGAAAAAGGTGAATTCAAGCAGCCGGACGAAAAGAAATGGTACAAGGTTGATTTAGAGGCAAGTCAATATGCTCAACTGACATTAAAAGGTGCAAACAAATACGATTATGCATTTGATTTGTACTTCTACCCTGAAGGTCACAACGAAGAAGTAGAACCCATTAACGTCAATGATGTTCGAGTAGGCGAGCAAGAAGGATACCTATATAAAGCAGATCAAAAGGGAACCCTTCTTATTGGAGTTAAAGATTATAATGGTGGCTATAGCACAAAGGGCGATTCTAACTACGTCTTCACAGCTCAAACGATTAAAAAATTGCCAATTGATTCATTAGATATGGAACATAAGGAGAAGATTCAAAAATTCCCATTCAGTACAGCGGGAAAAAACTATACCCTACTTTCTGAAGATCATCAAGGAGACCAAGATTATTTTACATTTACAGTAAATAAACCAACGACACTGAAATTTGATTTATCTGATATTCCAGGTGTTACAACAGCATCTTTGGAACTTTATCTAAAAGAGGACTTAGATAAAGACTTAAACGCCTATCCTATCCAAGGATCCTTCGGAACGGATAAAGGCAACGGAGTAAGCCTTGTTGTCGATGCTATTCCTAATAAAGAGTATGTAATAAGCGTAACTAATAGAAACCCTTTCAATACTCAACTTAAGATGTTCCTTAGTGGCGGCACTGAAGAAATTATAAGTGAATCCATCATTCCTTACACATTAAAAGGTGAAATCGTTACCATTCCTAAAGATGAAGATGGGTTTCCATTAAATAAAGAAGTGCTAGAAAATAACGAACAAAAGTCTCAATTACCTATAATGACTGATTTAATGAATAAGTTCTCGCCTCAAGATGGATCTGGAATTCCAGAAGACATGGATGTATTTGACGTGGATTTAATTATGGAAAAAGCGACTCGTTTTGATATTGGTAAAAATCAAAAAGCATACTTCCAAACAGAAGATGATGAAGATTACTTCTTATTTACAGCGAAAGAAGATGCCTTATATGGTTTCCAATTAAAAAAAGGTATGAACCAATCACCAGCTAGTACTTTATATGAATATGATGAGAAAACAAATGAATTTAGCCCAGTTACTTCATTAACTAATGGTTTGGGGCGTATCGATCAACTTCTTAGATCAACAAATAATGAAAATGATACAAAGCCAGTTGCATTGAAAAAGGGCAAAACCTATGTTGTAAAAGTAATAAATCTTGGTGAGCGTTCTTCTGAACCATATACGCTTAAAACAAGTAAAATAGCAGCTATTCCAGAAGCCTATAATAGAGATAATAAGACGCCAGAAGCACCTCAAATGATTCAACCGGGTATCACTTATAAAAATCATCTCATTTATCAAGAGGATATTGATTACTATTATTATAAACACCAGGGGAAAGATGAGGTCATGAGTATTCATGTTTCTTCCGTACCATTCACAAAGGAACAGCTAGATCAATTACCTAAAGAGCTTCAAAAGAACTTGGAACTTTCAGGCCGCCTTATTGAAGATACAAACGGCAATATGGGAATTGATGATAAAGAATGGGATGCAGCAATTCAGTTTGACAACTTAGATACCTCTTTTAAAGCTAAAAAGGATCACGGTTATTTTATTCTTGTTAAAGAAGCGTTTGGACAAGTATCAACTCAACCATATACTTTAACTTTGATTGATCATAAAAGAGTAGATGAAGATGCAGATTCTAAGCTAGTTAACGGTATACCGACAAAGCCAACTATACTTACGAAAAAAGACGATAAATGGGTTGCTACTCAATATTTAAATGTAGGTGTTCCATTTGGTGATAAGGACTATTTTGAATTTAACAATGACCGCAAACGCGATGTGTTCTTTTCTCTCCAAACAGAAAAAGCACTAGATGGCGTCATTCGTATTATTGACGCAAAAGGAAAAACAGTAGAGACTTTAGATCTTCACGGAGCTGGTGATGCTGAAGTAGGTACAGTCCAACTGGATGAAGGAACATACTATATTGAAGTAAGAGATTATTACGATAGAGCTAGTACACAACCATATACACTTGAAATAATATAAGATTAGGATAAAAGATAGTGTAGTAGAGGCACTATTTTAGTCCCCTAGATGATGAAAAATCTAGGGGACTTTCTTTTATAATCGAAATCAAATTGCTAAATTGAAGCGGAGATATTAAGTAACAATAAAGTTGTTTTACTTCTTTCAGCAAATATTTTTTATACCGAAAGTGTAGCGACGGGTATAGAGGTATTCACACATCTCAAATGGACCTCGCTTATTTTTTAAAAAGTAGAAAAAGCTCGCTACACAACTTCATTGGCGAAATAAAGGAAAGATTGAAAAGGACCAATTCTAGTATAGTAAATGAATGCATTATCACAAAATGAATGTAAGCAAGCCATAAGGTTTCTTACAAAAATAGTCGATTTTATTGGTCTTGCTTATGTTTTTGTCAAAGCCTCCCCTATCTATTTAATAGTCATATACCTTCTTATAAGACTTTAAAACCTCTTATTCAGCTTTTAAGGTTTTATTAAGGAGCCCATTATTTTACTATAAGGTAATTCCAATATACTTACATTATATCGAATGAATAGTACGGTTACATATTTGATAATAAAACGAGTTTCTTTTATTGATTGTATGTAAGGGTTTAGTTTACTTGGGATATTACTTGCAAATTTACTTATTTTCATTTTGGAATCATAGGAAAGTATATATTTTGAAATGTGTAGCGAGCTTTTTCTATTTGAAATAATATAAGCGATGTCCATTTGAACAGAATTTATATATCTGGATGTACAGAAGGAGGTTAATAGAATGCTGACGTATTTATATGTAGCACTTGCCGTCGTAATTGCTAACTTAATATATGCTATCTTAGTTAATATCTTTGGCAACATAAAAAGAAAAAAGAACCTCAACTAGAAAGACTCCAATGAAGTTGAACATCATAGAGGCCCTTTCGTCTAATAGCAACATAATGAATAGGGAAGTTACTTTTTGGGAAATAAAACGAGTTTCTTTTATTGATTGTATTTAGTTTACTTGGGATATTAATTTACTTATTTTCATTTTGGAATCATAGGAAAGTATATATTTTGAAATGTGTAGCGAGCTTTTTCTACTAAAAAAATAAGCAAGGTCCATTTGAACAGGTTACATATGTGGACGCACAGGGAGGATAGTAAAATGCTAACGTTTATATGTTATACATGTGCCTTTGTAATTGCTAATTTAATATTTGATATCTTAGCTAATATCTTTGGCAACATAAAAAGAAAAAAGAACCTCAACTAGAAAGAATCCAATGAAGTTGAACATCATAGGCCCTTGGTCTAATAGCAACATAATGAATAGAGAAGTTACTTTTTTGGAAATAAAACGAGTTTCTTTTATTGATTGTATTTAGTTTACTTGGGATATTACTTGCAAATTTACTTGTTTTTCATTTTGTAATCATAGGAAAGTATATTTTGAAATGTGTAGCTTTTTCTACTTTAAAAAATAAGCGATGTCCATTTGAACAGGTTTGACATATTTGGACGCACAGAAGGAGGATATTAAAATGCTGACGTTTTTATATTATACATTATATTTTACATGTGCCTTTATAATTGCTAACTTAATATATGCTATCTTAGCTAATATCTTTGGCAACATAAAAAGAAAAAAGAACCTCAACTAGAAAGACTCAATTACTTTAGCCTTTCTATCCAAAACATCGTCCCATCTACATCTATTATTTCAGCAAGTTCTCTCCCTTTAAAGATGGCAAATAAACTAACTAACCCTACGTCAATGAAGGTAACACGTTTTGTTTTCATTGCGTTTTACCTCCTTAATTGGTTATCGTATACATAGTAGTTGGTAAGGCTTATCGTAAAATAATGACTACTTTAAAGTAATCTTATAAGAGGTGATAGTATGCAAGATGCGTCAATTTTAGTGTTGGAGGATGAACGTGCAATTGCGGAAATGATTGAAATCATATTAAGAAAAGAAGGATTTTCAAACATTACACTGTGCTATACAATTCAAGAAGCAAAAAAGAAAATTAAAATGAAGGTTTTTGATTTTTATCTATTAGATATTATGCTTCCAGATGGTAGTGGTCTGGATATGTCGAATATTATTCGTGAGCAAAGTGAAGCGCCTATATTCTTTTTAACTGCAAAAAGTAGTGATGCAGATAAGCTTCGCGGTTTTATGAACGGTGCAGACGATTATATTACGAAGCCATTTAATCCACTTGAGCTCGTTGCGAGGGTAAAGGTACAGCTTACAAGACATATGAAGAAAAAGGTTGTGCCAGAAACCCGTTTATTTACATGTGATGAGTTTACATTTGATATTGATGCAGCAGAGATAACTGTAGATGGTATAAAGGAAATTATTAGTGGGCGATTATTTCACTTACTGAAGTATTTATGTGAAAACGTAGGGCAAGTATTATCAAAGGAGCAAATTTATGAGCGTGTATGGGGCGATTGTTTGTTCGATGATAATACAGTAATGGTACATATTCGAAAACTACGAGAAAAAATTGAAAAGAATCCAAGTAAACCAACTTACATTATAACTGTGAGGGGTATTGGTTATAAACTTGTTGGAGATGTTCTTTCATGAAGCCAGCTAGAAGATTAACACTTCGTTTTGTGTCTTATTTCAGCATTTTTTATTTACTAATCATTATAGGTTTTATTATTAGTTTTTTGCTTTTTTCGTTTTTTATCTATAAGAACTCCGGTGAAAATATTCATACAATGACTTACGATGAAATAAAAGATGAAATCATTGTAAAAAAAGGTGAATCCGTTGAAATTAGCGATGATTTAGTAAAGCGGGCTAAGGAGAATGCAGGGCAACTTTATTTGTTCAATCAATCGATGGACATTATTGATTACACAGGAGATACATGTGAACTATGTGGAAAGTCAGATACCGAAATAATGGCTCTTCAACGAATGGGGATGCATACGTGGGAGATTTCTAAATATTATTTGTTATTTCTCCCTATATCACCTGTCCAACCACTTTTTGAGGAATCACTACAAAATTGGAAGGCTACAGGGGAAATTTCAAACTTGGTACTCCAGCATTTACATGACAATAAGGCATCTGTTGAAATCTATAATGAGCAATGGGAATGTGTAGAAGTCATTGGTGAGCGTTATAAAAAGCTGCATAAGCCTCAGTTGCTAGAAGAAAAATACGATATTTTTGAGCAAAAAGAGTTTACAAAAAATGCTGCTTTGGAGGATGGCTCGACTCTAGTTGTACGGATGCCCAATCCATCATACAAGCCATTTGAGGATCCTTTTAATAAAGCGTTAATTGTATTTGTTTCTTCCTTCTTTGGACTTCATATTATATTGCTAATTGGGGTTATCTTTTTATCAATTAGCATTTCCCGACAGTTTGTTCGTCCTCTTGTTTATGTACTATCTCGTATTGAGCGACTTGCACAGTTTGATTACAGTGAAGTAAGAGAGAAGAAGGTACATCATCGAAAGACAGGTAAATTAAAAAGGAAATTTAAATTATTCCAGCCAGTTGATGAATCTCTCAATCACTTATCGGAACGTCTTGACTCTAATGAACGGCAAATTAAGCAAGCAGAGCAATTACGTGAGGAATGGATAACAGGCTTATCACATGATTTAAAGACACCGTTAAGCTCTATTTTTGGTTATTCAACTATGCTTGCTTCTGAAGATTATGAGTGGACAAAGGAAGAAATGCGCGTCTTTGCAACTACAATGCAGGAGAAGGCGACGTATATGGATGCTCTTATACAAGATTTAACATATACGTACCAATTAAAAAATAAAGCGATCCAGCTTGAAAAAGTGTTAATACCACTCAACATGTGGTTACCTCGATATGCAGATGAGCAGGTGTCTGTAAAGGTTTATGGTGATCTTATGCTCGAAGCTGACGAGCTTTTATTGAAGCGCATTTTAGATAATTTAATAACTAATGCTAAAAAATATACTCCTGATGGTACAAAGGTAAGTGTAGAAGCGCAAAATATCAGCAATGAAATTATGCTGACCATCGCCGATAAAGGTCCTGGAATCCCTCAGGAAGAGCTTGATAACCTCTTTGAGCGATATTATCGAGGGACTAATACTACAGACGATACAACTGGTACAGGTCTAGGATTGGCTATTACTAAACAGTTAATTGATTTGCACGATGGATCTATTAGTGTCCAATCGGGAGCAGAAGGTACAGTTTTTGTGTTGAAATTTAAACAATAAAATATTGTAGATTTGGGCAGTGCAGGTGAAGAATCATTCACTCTGTACTGCTATTTTTTTGTGAAATATCATTACTTATTTCAATCACACTCTTCACATTTAATCTAAGACTTTTTTGATGTTAATTTAATGAATAATTGTTTGAACATGCTCGTAACTAGAGAAAATTAGCAATGAAACATGTTTTTTAAAAATAATATAACATTTTTCGAGTTCTTTTTAAGCAACTACCACCAGAAGAACAAGATGCTGAAGAAATTGCAAAATGGTTATCAAACGAATCAGGTTTAACAATAACAGCTGAAGGAGAATATTTAAACTTTGGTTTAGTATCAGGTGACGAAAGTGTAGAGCAACTTGATGTAAGTGAGGTTCAAAATCCGTATATTGTATCTCGCTCGTACTCATTTACGGAAATAGCCGCATGTGTTGGAGCTCTTGGAGGACTTGTACCTGTAACAAAAATCCTCAAAATTAACAAAGTATTGAAATCTCTTGGTGGCGCTGCGAAGGTAATGGAACAAGTTCTTACAAATTATAAATATTATCGCAAAAACAAAGGGTACAGCCAATCAAAAGCTCTTAATCAAGCTCTAGAAGATTTTTCTGTAGGCAGTAAATTATCTTCAGGTTCAAAACAATTACTTTTAGATTTCTTTAATATAAATGTAATCATAGGATCTTGTGGACCTTTAATTTCATACGATAATGATAAACAAAATCTAAAAAATGAAGATGAAAACTACTTTTTTAACGAAAATGCTCTAAAAAATTTCGCTTAATAAGCACACGGGAAAAAGTGGGGATTTATTAATTCCACTTTTTTCCGATACTTAAGAGAAACAGGAGTTTAACAAATGCGGAGTTACTTACTTTACTTTTTATTACTAATAATAATTCTAATAGCAATGGTGGACACTTGGGGTGAAACCAATAAAACAATTATGTATGGAATTGCGATTATGAGTGTCATTAGCTTAATAATTATAAAATCAAAAGAAAGAAATAAAAAATAAAAAAAGCTCTAGTGCTCAGCCTTGGACTAGGAACTGAGCGCTGGGGCTTAAATAGTACTAAGAGTGCTGCATCTGCAACACACCTATAACACTCGTTTCATCACACATTGTTTTCATCTTTCAATAAAAACTTTTCAATGCATTTGTTAATCTTTTGTGAGAAGCATCTCATCAACATCTGTATTTACACCTAGTTTAAACGTATGCGTTAACCTTACGTTACCATAGTTATCTTTAGTTGCTTCTAGTTTAAAATCGTCATCCTCTAGCAATATGTGCTTCATGTACTATTCCTCCTCTTTTTACTTTCACGACGCTAAAAATAATTTATTCACAATTGATCACTACCGTCGCATGAATTTTGACCGAAATTTCAGATTTCTTTTTTCGCCTTTTTAGAGGAAAAACAAAGACATGTAAGCAGAGGTAGTAAACATCCATATTTTTACTATAACCTTTGACTAGGGCAATAGAACATAGAACCCTTTACGGGATGCTCTTTCCTTTGATTTTTCGAAGCCAAATATGTGCGGATTTCCACAAGGTCGCTTTTAGGAAACGGCTAATTTGTAAGTACGTTTGTGAACTGTTGGTAGCTAGCTGTGCCAACACGTTTAGGCAGTACACAATCATGGCTATGTACACTTGATTGTGTACTGCCTGTTCACTTTGGCCATAGAATTTTTTATTTCAATCCCATCATGAAAAGAATCATTCCGTTTTTTCTTATGTAGTTTACGGTTAACAGTGTAAGTAATCGTCGCTGTGCTTTGTTCTTCTGTGTGCTCAGATTCGTTAAAAGATAATGCGCTCATCTACGCCATTAAAGAAGGAAATTTCAGCGATAGTTGTTTTAATGATGCAGCCCGGCTCAGGAGAATTTTGTGGTGAAGTTGTTGATGAAGAGTTGTCAGTGATCGGATCTAGTGTCACAGGGACAATTGTTAGTTTGGTAGTTGACATAAAGAAGCACCTCCTCTAATTTGATACATTTATCGTACCGGAGGTGCCTGGTTGTTTATATGCGTTATTTGATTACGGGCTTACTCAATTCCAGCCTTAACTTTAAAGACCAAGATAGCTTAAATGCTGTCTTGGTTATTTTTTAATCCATGATTAAAATTTTACATAACCCTCATCGCTGTCTATGTCAAGAAAATAAAATTCCTGAACCCCATGTTCTTCCTGAAAATATTTCTTTATCATTTCTATATCTTCTCCAAAAAAAGGGTAAGGATTAGAAAAAAAAGAGATTTTATATTTTGATTCTTCATATATTTTTCCATCAAATATTTCATCGTTAAACTGAATATCAATATTATGACCACTGTAGGCTATGTCATATGTTCCATCTTCTTTCAGCCCACATTTGTCTTCAAACGGGATAAACTTAATTTTATAAGTTCTTTCATTTATAGTTAGTGTTTCCATGTTACGTTAACTCCTTGTTACTCGAATTAAAAACCTTCTCAGTTTTTAATTGGTTGAATTAATAATTATTGAGATAATTTTTCAAACATTTCTTGAATAAAAGAATCTCTGTATTCAGATTCTAAAATATAGACTCCTTTGTCATTGGCTATTTTCAGTAATTCTTTCTTTTTAGTTTCATCATTCTCGCTAAATGTTTTTTCTACATATTGCAAATCCTGCTTGAAATGTTGAATAAATGTATCTCCTTCTCTTTGAATATCAATAGCAATAAGGTCAAAAGATAAAAACATATTCGTTGGAATAATAATTGTATCAAACGTATAAGTTAGAGCTTTCAAAGGAACATAAGAAATGTCTTTTTTATATTCATATTTTTCGATAATAGGTAAAATCTCATTCACTAGTCTTTGTATTGCTCTAACATCAAATACTTGGGTATATTCCAAGTATTTGATATTAATAATATCTTGTATTTTATCATATTGATTTTGATTTAATAGTTGTTTAAGATATAGGATTTCTTCTTTGAATTTTAAGCGTTCTTTTCTAGATAGTTTCCTATGATCAATAACCGCATCTTCAAGTTGTTCCCACTCAACCTGTGGGGCAAAATAGACTTGTAAAAAATACTTAGTTTCATCAAGCTTTTCCATTCCGATAACTCCCTTATTGATTGTATTCTATTAATGGTGCTGTGAAAATAATGTAAAATCCTTCTTCAGAAAATCCTGATTTCTCTAAAAGGATATAACTTTTTGTTAGATCCGTATACTTTTGCTTTGTGCGCTGTGAAATACCGTAGCCAATAGGATATTCATGGTTTGATTCTAATCTAATACGTCTACGTGCTTCACTAGAGTCTTCCCATAGCCATTGAGCAATTTCTTGGCTATTCCTATTCAGTATTTCATTGACAACTCGGATCGCCATATCTCTGTTATAAAAGCAAGTAATATCATTAAAAGAAAGTCTTATTTTTCTTTCTAATTCTTCATTTGGCAAATCATAAAACATTATATCTCTTTTTGATTGCATTCTTTCAACCCCTTTAAAAGCTTATAAAAATTATGTTAATAAACCATAAACAAAACTTCAAGATTTTAATTATTTAACATATGGATATGCTGTTTTTACAATAAAACCATATTCATTACTATCATCTTTCTTTAGTACTACTATCCCTGTATCAAGTTTGTCAGATCTTTTATATTCATTCTTTTGTTTATTAAATTTGTATCCATATCCTAAAGGGGTTTTAGATTTGTGTTTTCTAGAAGTAAAATCATCTTTTTTGTCTGATTTTAACCATTTAGCAATATGATCAGCTTCGTCATCTAGAACATTATTAACAAATTCTTGCATGACTTTATGATTTGTAAATTTACTAGCCCCCGTTTTGTCTTTGGTTTTAGATCGGGCTTGTAATGCTTCATCAGTAATATTCATATGAGTAGCTAGTGTGTGTCCACGATCGTTACCTTTACCTTCAGATGAGTTAATAAGTTTTTTCGTATCATCTACACTCATTTTTTTGATTTTTTCAGCTGATGTTTTCACTAAAGCATCTTTTAATTTTTTTGAAGTTTTTTCATTTATACCAAATTTGTCTATAATTACATTAGCAAATTTGCTCAACTTTTTAAAACTTGGTCCAGGAACTAAGTCACTAAAGCCAATGCAATATCTGTAACCTTTGATTTAGGGTCTACGATTGTCTTATAAACATTATAAATGTCTTTTGCAGTACCGACTCCAGGGATAAAATCAGTTACAATATCAAAAACAGTTCCTGCAATATCCCAATATTTATCTTTTGAAGATTTAGCCACAAATAATTCTCTTGATTTCCCTGAAATTTCCACGGTATCTAACGATGCTGTTCTCACACCGTCCATACTATTGAGATTGTTAAGTGTAATCACTGAACTACCAAGGCTAGAGGAATCAACACTATAAAAAATTTGATAACCAGTATCTGATCTAATATTAGTTGGATTGTTCGAAATTGAATTAGATTGTCTGTTAGTAATTTGTGATCTTACACCATTTTCTAGTGCAGATTTTGATTTAGTTATAACTTGTTTAGGATTTTGTTTACTACCTTTAGAAGAATTACTAGTGTTTGAGTTTGATTTTTTTTCTAAGGCAATGTTCCTCATGACTTTTGCCATTTTGTTTGTGTCAATACCATATGTACTAATTTTTTTACTAGGACCGGGAATACTTCGAACCATATACAAAACCACCTATAATTTATTTTTTTACAATTTTATTGCAAAAATTAGTATATGTTACCAGAGTTGGTTAGCAAATTATTTTTGTGTATATAATTTTGTATATTAAGCAGATTTATTCTCTTTTGGGTACAAATGTTAAGAAATAAGAATATAGAAACTTTTGAGAAAATATGTAATTATATGACAAGTATAAGGACTTTTGGATATGGGTTAGAAATAAATAAGGAGTCTAATAGTGTGAAATTCTCTGTTAGACATCGTGACAAAGGATTTATTATTGATTTAATGAATAGGAATTTAAACCTTACATAATAATTGGTAGATAGTTCGTTGGTGCATAAATCCTAGGGATGAAAATACTTACATTTAAAATTGGATGTAAAATTCCAAAAAAGAATGCACATTATGATGCAATTATGCAACTACAACAATCGGGATGAATTAAAGCCGACGCAAAAAGGAAACTTCAATCTAATGATAGGGAATTGTTGGATTTTCATAAGAACGAAATAATAGAAAAGGAAATAGAATTCGAGTACGAGGATGAGTGGCTTTTTTAAAATACTATTAAATGACGAACAAAAATTCACAAAAACACCTTTCTATGTAATTTTTATAATCACAATAAAGCGCTGTTACTAGACAACTTAGGGTGTTTTTCACAAATTACACTGCAAGTATTGAGACGTGTAACAATTGATGAGGAATAGATCTAGAAGTATTGCACAACGGATAGGTTGTTAGTAAAGTGAATAGAAAGTGGTTCACTTTGAGTATAGCTACAAAGTAGAAATATTTAATGAAGAGATGGAGTAAGCGATTATTGCACATGTGGTGAATTTAAATTAAGCAGTAGCTTCATTAGCATCACTTGAACAAGTAGAAGAAGGAGGTTAAACAATGATACAGTTGCATATTGAAAGTAAGAAAAACCCAGAGATTTATCGAAAGTTAGTATTACCGAAGAACAGTAGTTTTTCCTTGCTAGATGAAATAATAATACTAAGCTTTGATTTAGATGGGGCGGACTATTTTAATTTTGAAATGGTTAAAAAAGATGGACGGGTATCTAAAGAAAAGATTTGTTTTTTACCTAAAAATGATACGGATTTAGATACAGATGAAGAGTTGGTTGACGAATGGCTTCGACAATCCGGTGATGAAGCCATTGCACATATAATTGATAATAGTGAATCGTTTGTTATTCGATTAGAGAGCAATGAGGATTTACCGACGAACTCTGAAACTCTTTTATGTATTGCGGGAGCAGGTAATATTCATACGGGTAAAATGGACAAGATTGATTTGGAGGAAATTAATGAACGGATAAGGGAGGATGAAGAGGCAAATAGTTTACTAGAAAACCTAGAGCCAGATTATCTTACTTTATTGGAGCTTACAAATTACCTGAAAAAGCTAAAGCCATGGCAATATTTTAGTGATGATGAAGTTGTAGGCATTCATTTTGCAGATGTAGATTACAAAGTACTTGTTTCTGTTATGGGAGCTGGTGGTGAAGAGTTTGGGTTAATGATTTTTGACATGGAGCTTGGCTATAATAGCTTAGAAAAAATTCTTTTTGAGAAAAATTTATCGAGCGATTTTTCCTATGGTTTAAATGCTTTAACTGTGAATTTTGTTGATAGAGAAGAATTAGATACAGCAGATTATCTGCTAATTAAAGATTATGGGCTGTCGTATAGAGGGAAGAAGAACTGGATTCAATTCCGTAGCTATCTGGAGGGAACGCATCCTGAAAGACCAAATTATCTTGAGGTAGAGCTTTTAATTGATGTTGTAAGTAGGATGATTAATCTTACAGAAGCTCGGAAGGATGGCTGGGAATATCCACAGCTAGCTGCACATCAATATCCAACGTTTAAAGTGCAAATGGATGGTGAGTTACAAGAAATCTATATTTTGCAAATAAATATGTCAAAGCCAACGTATGAGTGTTACGAGGAAATTTCGATGTTTGAAAAAGCAAAATATAAGAAAAAGCCTAAAAGCGCGTTACAAGTAGAATATGATGTATTTTACATGCCTTTTGGTGTAGAAATGGAAGAAACGGACCGCACTGTTTATCCGATTGCTGGTATACTTGTTGAACGAGGAAGCAATATGGTTATTGAACACGAGTTGTTCCCTATGCCTAAAACGCCACCAATTGCACAAGGCTTGTTATGGGCATTTTTACAAGGCTTAGAGGTAAGACCAAGTAAAATATTTGTCTCTAAGGAGTTAAGACCGATGCTTCAACCACTAGCAAAAGTTCTAGGGGTGGAACTTGTAGAAAGTGAACTTCCTGGCATTCGAGAAGTGAAAGAATTTATGAAAACCATGCCAATGGATTTATTTGAAGAATAGTGATTAGACTACACATTTCTGTGATTTTAGCATACATTCGATGCAAATCTTGTAAGTAATTAACACTTATAAAGTGGAGGGAATTTAAACCAGTTCGCCAACCACCCAAAACCCCACGGAAATTATTGACTTTTCGATGGGATTTTAAAAAATGAAAAAAGATTTATTAGAACTCCAATCTGAAAGTTTGAAAAAATAATTATCTATTTTAAAGAGATAATTACAAAGCTCAATAGATTTGGTAGGGATGACCAATACTATTGAGCTTTTTATATTCAGGGAATTTCTTTATTTTCATAGAACGATATTCTACATATATACAAAGGTAAAGTATAGATATTGAAATTGACAATTTTGGTGTTGAGAATATTATGCTGCCGTTTTCTCTGTGAATAGAGATTCTAATATGTGAAGAATTTAACCAAATATTAGTCATAATCCTTAATTGTTTTTGATTTGAGTATATACAGCATTGATATGATCCAAATTAAAATTCCGCAAAACAACATCATATGCGAAATTGAAAAGTTTATGAATAGTGATAATGAAACAAATGCATAGGATAATGGGACTAATCCATTAGATGAAGCATTGACAATACTCATCACACGCCCTATTTTATCTTCGTGGCTTTTCTCTTGAATTGATGTTATTAATAAAACATTAATCACCGAGGAAAAAATCCCCATTATTAATAATAAAATTACGCCTTGCCATACAGAGTTAATCTGACCTAATGTAGCTAAGGCTATGCCAAGAAGGCTAATCAGAATAAGTATGACTAACCCTTTTCTTTTAGTAAGGTTTAAGGTGCCAATTAATAAAGCACCTAACAACATTCCAATTTCATATGATCCCTGAAGAATGCTAAGGTCGATAGCTTCGCCAAATAGAACATTATTAACTAGAAGAGGTATGCCAATTAGCAAAGGACCAAAAAAGAAAAAATTAACAATTATTAAAATAACGATCAAATTTTTCAAAAAAGGCATGTTCCAAACATATTTAAAGCCTTCTTTTAACTCTTCTTTAGTAGAGGTGTGGTGTTTATTATTTATATTTATTTCTGGTTGTTTTTCTCTAATAAATGATGAAAATATAAATGTTATAAATAGGAAAACGGCTACTATTAAAAAAAGAACTTTGAAGGAAGCAGAAAGTGTTATTATTAGCCCACCAATCATAGGGCCTGAAAACATTGCAATTTGATTAGAACCCTGAATGAACGAATTAGCTCTTGTGAGTAAACTTTTTGAAACTACTATAGGTAAAAGAGAGGAATTAGCTGGAGAAAAGAAAGCATCTACGCATCCAAAGAGTACTGCAAAACAAATTAATGGCCATATTTGTAACCAGCTTAATTGTAAAAATAATATCATCATAAGCACTAAAATACATCTTGTTAAACTTGAAAATAACATAATCCTCGAACGTTTTATTCTGTCTGCCCATACTCCACCAATTGTCATTAAAAATATTCTAGGAATCATTGTAACCATCAATACAATCCCTAATACAGCCTCTTGTTTTAATTCCCTTACGATGTACCATTGTTCTGCAAAAAGATAAGTTGATAGCGCAAGAAAAGAAAAAGTACTTGAAAGCCAGAGAAAAAGGAAAGATCTATTAAGAAGTAAATGTTCATTTGGATTTACAGGCTCTTTAAGTTTTACTAATTTTTTAGGGATTAATGATATACCTTTACTTTCCATACTAACACCTCTATAATTCTATGATTTTTCAGAAAAAGCAAACTCGTCAATTTTAAAGGCTGTAATCATGACATAATAATTATTATTTTTTTCAGCTATTTCGTTATCCGTTACAAGCTCATCTACCAATTCTCTATACTTCTTTGTAAATTCCAAAAATTTTTCCTTAGTTACTGAAACCTCACTTTGTAATGATAAACTATCCCAGTCTTCAACTTCTGAAGAATTGATTTCAAATGATGAATTAGGAGCTGTTAATACTCGAGTTTTCGCTCGATTTAATACTTCTAAATAGGATTGTCGAGTAGCTTCTTGCGATTCTACGAAATTCAATAGATGATCTGCTGGAATAAAGCCTCTTGCAACCGCCTGGTAATATTTAAGAAGGTTCCCCCCTTGTTCGACTTTTTTCACTAATTTAATAAAATTATGTTTTTCAAGTT
The DNA here is from genome assembly GCF_050280425.1 of Lysinibacillus sp. NPDC093190. NCBI lineage: Bacteria > Bacillati > Bacillota > Bacilli > Caryophanales > Bacillaceae > Lysinibacillus > Lysinibacillus sp. NPDC093190. Next base: position 18,745 of record NZ_JBNNVG010000038.1, read on the forward strand.
CGCGTAAATGATATAGGATTTTTGCACGCGTTAAATTTAATTCTTCAGCCAGTTGGTGACATGTATAAGGTCTCTCTACTAAATACATAAGTATTTTTGTGCGTAGGGGGTCACTTATTGCTTTTAATTGTTCATATGTTTGGATTATTTTTATAGTTTTCATCAAAAAACCCCTTTTTAACCAGTTAATTTTATTTAACCATACTACCAAAAAAAAGTAATTATGTAAATATGAGTATTTGTATTTTGTAATATTCTAAATTTTGATAGTCAAATGAATTTGTAAATTTTGGTAACGTCCAGATTGACAAATGTAAAAATATGTATCATATTAGAGTTGTACTAAATGTATTTTACTATTAAATCTAGTTTTTTGTTGTATTTATGTTTATTATTACCATTTATTCTATTTTGAAAAGGAGAGAAAATTTTGAATAAAATTTTAAATGAGTTTCAATTCCCGGAATTCTCTGTTAACTTTATTTCTGATTTTAAATCAAAAGAGAAAATTTTAATAAGTAAGGGGGAAGTGGATGATAAAGTAATTCTAACTGCTTGGATTGCTTTGATTTACAGATATACAAAACAAAAGGATATAGTTATTGTATGCGAAAATGAAAACAACGTTACTGAATTTTCATTAATAAAAATAACTATCGAAAAGTGTATGGCGATTAAGGATATTTTTAATAAAATAACTAGTGATTCAATGAATAATAAAACGGACATATCTAAAGAGAACTTTCTAAAAGAAATGGAAAAGGAAGAAAGTTATTTTGTAGGGTTCTTCCAAAAGGAACACTTGATACAAGCGAAAAGATTCTGTTATTTAACTTATGAAGAACCGTATTTATATAGTAATTTTATTAGAGATGAATATGCAAAACAAATATCAAGTCATTTGACTGAGTTGATAAAAAATTTTGAGATTAATAATAGTATTCAGATAGAAAAAGTAGACTTTTTGACAGAAGAAGAACGTAACGATATTTTTATTAAATTTAATAACACTTACAAGAATTATGAAAAAGCATGCATTCATTCTTTATTTGAAAAACAGGCTGCGAAAACACCTAATCTGATTGCTGCAAAATACGAAGGAGAAACATTAACATATAAAGAACTAAATGAAAAGTCTAATCAGCTGGCAAGATATCTTAAAAAAAATGGGGTTGGGATAGGTGATTTTGTTGCGATAAGTCTTGATAGATCGCTTGAAATGATTATAGGTCTACTTTCTATATTAAAAGCCGGAGCTGTCTATGTACCCGTTGATCCTAGTCTACCAGAAACTAAAATTAACTATATATTAGATGATACAAAAGCTTCAATCATTTTAATAAATAAAACGTGGAATTATAACTGTTTAGAGATTGATGCTCTATGTATTGACACTATAAATTACAGCGATGAGTCCATCTCCAATCTTGATTTACTAATAAATAGTGAAGATTTGATGTATGTTATTTACACATCAGGCTCTACTGGAAATCCTAAAGGAGTAATGGTTCAACATGGTGCGGTGGCGAACAGGTTAATATGGATGGGGGAATATTATGGGTTTAATTCTAAAGATATTATTTTACAAAAAACTCCATTCAGTTTTGATGTTTCAGTTTGGGAATTATTTTTACCTTTAATAGCTGGGGCAAGAGTTGTCTTTTCAAAGCCTGAAGGTCATAAAGATAGCCAATATTTAATAAGTACGATTAAAACGGAAGCTGTTACAACTGTACATTTTGTGCCCTCTATGCTGAATGCTTTTTTAGAAAACGAAGAAGTGGGAACGTGTATTACTTTAAAGAGAGTTTTTTGTAGTGGAGAGGAATTAACAAAAAATCAACAAAGAAAATTCCATCAACTGCTAAATAGTGAACTCCATAATCTTTATGGACCTACTGAAGCAGCTATAGATGTAACTCATTGGACTTGTCATAGTAACGATCATTATAACTATGTGCCTATTGGTAACCCAATAAGCAACATGCAAACTTTAATTTTAAATTCAGAGCTTACTCCAGAACCAAAAGGTGTAACAGGAGAGCTTTACTTAGCTGGTGTTGGATTAGCAAAAGGATACTTAAACAAACAAGAACTTACTGCTAAATCTTTTATCGAAAATCCATTCCCTGTTATATCGTCTAAGAAATTATATAAAACAGGAGACTTAGCTCGGGTAACTCTAGAAAATCATATAGAATATATCGGGAGAAATGATAGACAAGTTAAGATAAGAGGAAATCGAATTGAGTTAACAGAAATTGAAATGGCTCTAAGAAATATTTCTGATATTCAAGATGCTGTAGTTATGACAAAAGAGAGTAATAGTGGGAAAAAATTAGTTGCTCACATATTAAAAAACAAAAAAGCTCACTTGAATTCTGACTTTATTAGAGATCAATTAAAACAGTCTCTTGCTCAATATATGATCCCTTCTCTTTTCAATATTTTAGATGAATGGCCTAAAACCCATAATGGCAAATTAGACAGGAAAAAATTGATGAATTCTAGTCCTGCCTTTAATGAACAGCACATGGAAAAATGTTCTGAGACACTTTCAAAAAATGAAGTCCTTTGTCATATATGGAGTGAAGTATTAGACATACCAAAAGTAAATATAGATGATGATTTCTTTGAATTGGGCGGAGATTCTATTTTGGCTTTGCTTATTGTCGCCAAGGCTAAAAAAGAAGAAATTCACCTTGAATTGAATGATTTACTAGAGAAAAGAACTATAAAAAATATAGACACTAGCAAAAAAACAATAAACTTTGAGATTAGTCAAAATCAAATTACTGGGGAAATATTTAAAACGCCAATTCAAAATTGGTTCTTTAATAAGGATTTGAAAATACCAGAGCATTGGAATATGTCCTTAATATTGGATACGCCGACTCATATAAACATTGAAGTATTAGAGAAATCTATACAGAAAATTATACATCATCATGATGTTCTTCGAGCTAGGTTTTACAAACGAAAAAATGAGTACATTCCAAAAATAGAAGAAAATATTGATTTGTTATTTGAAGTAAAAGATTATGTGAAATTAACTATTAATGAGCAAAACGCAGAAATACAAAAGGATATAATTGAAGTTCAATCTAGTCTAAATTTGGAACAAAATTTACTAAAAGCATTATTTATAAAATTATCACCCACTCAGTCTAATAAATTAGTGTTGGTATTTCACCATTTAATTATGGACGGAGTATCTTGGAGAATTTTCATAGAAGATTTAACTCAAGTTTATAATCAATTAATTAATGATCAAGAAGTTGTCTTACCAGAAAAAACAACGTCATACAAAGAATGGGCTAAGAAACAACAAGACTTTTTCCACGAGCAAAAATTGAATATAGATAAATACTATTGGACTGAAAAGTTTGTTGCTAACGAAATGCATATTCCATTAACTCCTAATGAAGGAACGGAGAAACGAGCTGAAGTACTAGTAAAATTAAGTCCTATCGCCACTCGTAAACTTTTAAAAGATTCATTAAGGACGGGGCAATTTAAAATAAACGAAATATTATTAACACCTTTATATTTGGCTTTAAATAGTTGGAATGAAGATAACCATTTTCTTATAGATTTAGAGGGACATGGAAGGGAAAATATCGATGGTACTGTCGATTTATCTAGAACGATTGGCTGGTTTACAAGCATTTTCCCTGTTAGTTTTACAATAAATAATTTAGAAAATAAATCGAATATTGATGTATTAACCATAATAAGTGACAAGTTAAACGAAATACCACATAAAGGTGTGGGATTCGGTATTTTAAGAGATTTCTCAGATGAATATACGCAGTCACTGATTAAGACCCTAGCTAAACCGAAAATTAAATTTAATTATTTAGGACAATTTGATAATCAGAACAATAAATCAATTTTCAAAATTAATAACGATTTTTCTTTAAATGATACAAGTGTAATTGAAAATAGTGACTATATTTTAGATGTAGTGGCCAAGGTTATTAATGGGTGTTTGGAAGTTAGCTTTGAATATTACGAACATAATCTTGAGAAAAGTATAATTGAAAACATTGCGAATGGTTATCTGACTGAACTTAACAAATTATTATATGATTTGTCAAAAAAACAAGAAATAGAGAAAATAAAAGATTCTAATTTAAAAGAAGAAGACTTAAATAAAATTTATAGTTTATATAAATAGAGGAGTGTTTTCATGGAAAATATAGAATCAATATCAAAATTGTCTTCAGTTCAAGAAGGCATGCTATTTCATACTATTTATGAACCCGAAAAAAAATATTATATCGTGCAAAAAATACTTGATTTTGAGGGGAAGTTAAAGATAAATGCATTAAAAGAAAGTATTATCGCGGTTCAAGAAAAACATGATATTTTAAGGAGTACCTTTGAATGGGATAGACTTTCAGAACCTTTAAGAATTACTCATAAAAAAATTAAGATATCTTGGAAAGAGCACTTTTTAAAAGAAGAGATGAATAATAATTCAATAGAAGAAATTCTCAATAATGACATATCTGAAATTTCAGACTTGAGTAAAGAACCACCCCTAAGATGGTCACTTATTCATTTGAATGAAAATAAATATAAATTAGTTTTTACTCATCATCATATTATTTTAGATGGTTGGAGTTTAGAATTGCTATTTGAAGAAATAATGGAAATCTATAACCTTTTGAAAAAAGACAGAAAATTAAATAATATCATTGGAGAATCTTTTAATGAATATGTTGATTGGTTAAATCAAAAAGACTTATTAGCAGATGAACTTTTTTGGAAAGAAAATTTACGAGGATTTGATACTCCAACTCCTATTCAATTCTTTTATAATCATGAAACAAGAGAAAATGTTGGGAAAAATGAAAAAGTATTAACGGTAAGCAAAGAGTTAGTTGAACGTATAGAAAACGTTGGTAAAAAGAATCACCTCTCCGTTAATTCAATTCTTCAAGGAGCATGGGGGTTATTACTTCATAATTATACTAGTGCTGAAGAAGTGGTTTTTGGTTCAACTTTTTCTGGAAGATCCGCTGACTTAGATGGATTTGAACATAGAATTGGTATGTTTATAAACACATTACCAATTAGGGTCGATTTCAAGACACAAAGAACAATCGAATATTTAAAGAATATTCAAAGTTTATCACATAGTATTCAACAGCATCAGCATATATCGCCAATATCCTTAAAACAACTTAGTGAAATAAATCAAAAAGAGAATATGTTTAATAGCATATTGGTTTTTGAAAAATATCCCAAACTGTCTAAAGGAAACTGGGAGGATCTAATAATTCTAAATGATGAGATAAGAGAAAACTCTCATTATCCAATATCAATGATTGTTACTCCTGACAAAGATAATAATTGGTATTTAAAAATTAAGTATGATAGTTACTATCTATCAGATCAGAATGCTCAACGACTATTACAACATTATCAAACGCTAATACTTAATATAATCAGTAATCTTGATAAAAATTTAGAAGAATGTAGTTATATGTCTAATGACGAATTACTTTATATTATAAATGAATTGAGTAGAGGAAAAGATAGTAAAAAAGATATCAAACACATTTATGAGCTTTTTAAGGAGAACGTATATAAAAAACCTAATGCATACTCAGTGGTTGATGGGAATTCACAGTATACCTATAAACAGCTATTTGATAAAACAAATACTATTACGGCTTCGCTAAAGGAAAAAGGGATAAACTCTGGAGATGTGATAGGTATTTATATGGACAGGGAAATAAATTTACTAAGTTGTATATTTGCCATATGGAAATTAGGGGCATCCTTTGTTCCAATTGATACTGTTCTAGGAAAGGAAAGAATTCGTTACATTTTAGAAGATGCCCAAATACAGACAGTAATAATAGGTGATAACGGTTTATATGAAGATTTATCAGATATAAATGTCCATATCTATTCTATTAATGAATTATTATCAACAGAAATAATTAATGAGAGTAATGAAAATGAAAAAATAACGCTGCAAAATATGGCTTATACAATTTATACCTCAGGATCTACAGGACAACCAAAAGGAGTGATGATTAGTCACGAAAATTTTGGTAACTATATACAACATGCAGTTATTGATTATTTTAACGAAGGAGAAGGTGCTATTCTCCATAGTTCCATAGGGTTTGATTTAACTCTTACAAGTCTTCTAGTTCCTTTAGCTCAAGGGAAAACAGTATTCATTAGTCCATCTAAAGAAATTAATAATTTAAGCAAACAAATCAATATTAGAAAAGTAAGTTTCACTAAATTAACACCTTCACATCTAAAAATGCTCGAGTACGACCTAGATATTAACGAAGTATCCCATTATTGTGATAAATGGATTTTAGGTGGAGAGGCTTTAACTTACGAAACTATTAAACCATGGTTGCAAGCTTCTTCAAAGACTACGTTCATTAATGAGTATGGCCCTACTGAGGCGACCGTTGGATGCACTACTTATGAAGTGAAAAAAGACTACAGTAATCGACAAGATAGCATAATACCAATTGGAAAACCTATTAATAATACACAAGTTTATATACTGAATAACTATATGCGTCCTGTTCCTGTAGGGGTATTAGGGGAGATATACATTGCAGGTAAAGGAGTTGCCAAAGGGTATCTAAATAAGCCCCAACTCACTAAAGAGAAATTTCTAGATAACCCATTTTCTAATGATAACCAAAAAATATATAAAACGGGTGATGTTGGTTATTATTTAGATGATGGGAATATGGTTTATGTTGGGAGAAATGATGATCAAATAAAAATTAGGGGACATAGAATTGAACCTATAGAGATAGAGAAAATACTTGTTGAATTTGCAGGAATGAGCGAAGCAAAAGTTATTTCTTCAAAAGACAATTTAAATAGTGAACGCTTGATAGCATACGTTGTTGATAAGAGTACTGATAAATCTGGAAATCTAAAAAATATTTTAAGAAAACATCTTCCAGAGTACATGGTACCAAGTAAAATTATTCGTTTAGAATCGTTACCACTAACAGTAAATCTAAAAGTAGATATAAAAAAATTACCAGACCCTAACTGGAATTATGAAGAATCTGAAGTGGCTTCTGCAACAACAGCATTGGAAGAAAATGTATTAAAAATATGGAGAAGCGTACTTGATATTGAATATATCGGAGTGCAAGATGATTTTTTTGATATAGGTGGTCACTCTTTATTAGCTATAAAAGTTATTGCTGCATTGAGAGAACAATTAAATATTAACTTAAAGGTGAGTGATATATTTAAATATCCAACTATTTCAAAACTGTCAATGTATATTGAAAATTCTGAATACAGAGAGTCTGAGTGTGAAAATACAAGTATTAAACTTATACGTAAAAAAAGAGTTAAGAGATAGGGGGAATATTAATTGGATAATATAGTGTCATCTAACTTACCTTATATACCTAATGAGGAAGAGTATATTGCTAAAGCGTCATTTTCTCAGCAAAGAATGTGGTTTCTTAATCAAACATTTGAGCAAAAAGAGGCATATCATATTCCTTTTGTAATTAAATTACCAAATGATTTTAGAAAAGATTATTTAGAAAAAGCATTTAATGACATTATTTTACGCCATGATATCTTTAGGACTACATTTGAAATAGATAATGAAGAGTTAATTCAAGTAGTTCGTCCTTACTCTTATTATAATATCGAAACAGTGGAATACTTAGATATTAACAATAAAAATATGGAATCCATAGTATTTGACTTCTCAAATATAGAATTTGATTTAGAAAATGGTCCATGCTTTAGAGCAAAAATAGTTAATCTTAGCGATGGACAAAAAATTATGATTTTAGTTTTTCATCATATTATTTTTGATGGACATTCTTTGAAAATATTTTATAAGGAACTTTTAAAAAGATATGAAGCGTTATTAAATTGTCAGCTACCACCATTTTACGAGCTAAAAATACAATATGGGGATTACTCAGAATGGCAAAATGAATGGATTACTTCCGCTGATGCTCAGCGGCAAATGGAATTTTGGAAAAGTAAAAGCAATATTATTGGCACAGAAATAAAGCTCCCTACTACCTTAGAAAAAAAATCGAATGATGGAGTAGTAAAGAAAAAGATTTCAAATGAAATTTTGGATGATATTGACTTATTTTGCAGAGGTATTGGTATTACGCGATATATGTTTATGCTTACTTCATTCATTGTTCTTATTCAACGATATACTAGAAATGAAAATATGGTTGTTGGGATGCCTATAGCTAATCGGGATAAATTAGAGATAGAGGAACTAATAGGCTTATTATTAAATACAACTGTTTTACACGTTCAAATTGATGAGGGAATGACTTTTGAAGAGATATTGAAGATTGTCAAAAATAATTTAATAGAAGTATATGATAATTCGAACATTCCATTCGAAAAAATTATGGAATATTCAAAAAATAAAGAGTTATCGAAAGAAAATCCGTTTGATATTTTTATTAATTATGAGATGACTGATATAGAAAGCAATCAAGAGTTTGAATTAATTCAATTTGATGAGACTAATGCAAAATTTCCGATTTCTTTTTACATTGAAGATGGTGTAAATGACATGAAATTAAGAATTTCTTATCAATCTAATAAGTATTCAGACAGCATGATCGGAATTTTGTTACAGCAACTTGAAAATTTAATAAAAGATTTTTTAAAAAATCCAAATATGAAAATATATGAATATCGCTTAGTAAGTGAAGAAGATAAAAATGTATTACCTGATCCTACAGTGAAAATACAGGAACCTTGTCAAAAACTATTACCCCAATTATTACATGAAACTTTTAAACAAAACAGTGATTATATAGCTATTAGTCAAGGAGATAAACAATGGACTTATAGCACATTATACGAAAACGTTTCATTTATACAATCGGAAATTGCTGCCTCTAAATTAAAAAAAGGTACAGTTATCGGGGTATTTGGAGAAAGATCAATGGAATATATATGTACTATGCTAGCAATTATGTGTTCAGGTATGGTATTTGTTCCTATTGATAAAAAACTGCCAATCAAAAAAAGAGAGGAAATTTTCTCTCAGATTGATATTAAAAATATTTTCTATACAAATGACAGTTATAAAATTAGTGGGGAAACTTTCCATCACGAATTTACTGCAAAGGAAATTATCCAAAGAAATTCACATAATAAGAATCTAAATAAGGGAAAACTAGAATACTTATTCGATATAAATCCAGAGGATGTTGCCTATATCTATTTTACCTCAGGTACCACAGGTAAACCGAAGGGGATAATTGGAAAGCACAAAAGTTTAGCACACTTTTTAAACTGGCAAGTTACAGAATTTAATGTGAAAAGAGGTGATAGAGCCGCACAGTTAACTAATGTTTCTTTTGATGTTTTTTTAAGAGACAGTTTATTACCTTTAGTCTCTGGCGGAGAATTATGTATCCCTGATGATATTAATAATATGAGTGGGGAATACTTAATAAACTGGCTTATAGAAAATAAAATTACTATCATTCATTCGGTCCCCTCACTTGCTAATTCTTGGATACCCAAAAATGAAACATATGATTTAAAAGATTTAAGATTAATATTTTTTGCAGGTGAACCATTAACTAACCAAATAATTTATACACTAAGAAATAACCATTCCTATTCAGGGGAAATAATAAATTTTTATGGTCCTTCAGAAACTACCTTAGCTAAAAGCTTTTATAAAGTTCCTATTGTTACAAAACATGCTGTTCAACCTATTGGGTTTCCTATAAAAAACACTCAATTATTAATATTAAAAAATAGACAATTAATGTGTGGTATTGGGGAAATTGGAGAAATCGTAATTAGAACACCTTTTCTTACTAAAGGATACATTGATAAAGAAGCTTTTAAATTAAATCCTCATACTAGTCATGAAGACGATTATATATATTATACAGGAGATTTAGGTAGATATAACCAAGACGGATCTATTGAAATTTTAGGAAGAATCGATGATCAAATAAAGATTAATGGAATTAGAGTTGAACTTGCAGAAATAACAAATATAATCATGGGCCACCCTGTAATAGATGAAGCAATCGTAATTAAAAAAGAGAAAAAATCCAGAAATTATTTAGTGGCGTATTTTGTGAAAAATTCAAATGTATCAATTTCAGAAATAAAAGATTATTGTAGAAAATACTTGTCAACCTCTTTAATACCGTCAGTGTTTATTGAGTTAGATAAATTACCATTAAATAAAAATGGAAAAATTGATAAGAGTTTGTTACCAGAGCCTAAAGAAATCGATTCTAATACACAAAACTATATTCCTCCTATAACTTTTAATGAAAATAAATTGTGTAATATATTGGAATCTATTCTGTCAGTAAACGATATTGGTTTGAATGATGATTTCTTTGAACTTGGTGGTCATTCTTTATTAATTACTCAACTAATTAGTAGAATTTCAAATGAGTTTAATGTAAAGCCGACAATGAAGGATATTTTTAATAATTCTCGCATTAGTGAAATGATTTTAATCATTGAAAGTTTATTAAAGCAGCCAGAAAATCAATTGAATTCTGATTTAGATATCAATGAATACTATGAAAATAATTTTGATATAGAAGAATTATCTATTGAAGAAATGGAACTTTTGTTAGAACAAATGCTACTAAGAGAGGATTGAACCTATTATGACAAAATTAAAAAGTTTATCAGAAATAGAGAAAAAACGACTCCTAAAAAATATTATGGCTGGACAAAGTGATAATATCCAACTAGCTTCTCTGGGCCAGACACGTTTATGGTTATTGAACGAGCTGGATAATAGCTCCCAATATAATATAAATACAGCACTTCAAATAGAAGGGAAAATAGACAAAGAAGTTTTACAGTCTTCTATAACAGAAATAGTAAAACGTCATGATTCGTTAAGAACAACGTTACCGAATATTAATGGTAAACCACATCAAGTGGTTACACCTAGTGTTAAAAAAATAAGTGGGATTGATGAATATGACTACAGCAATCTAAGTATAGATTCTAATGATTATCTAAATGTTATTAAAAAAGAGGTAAATGTACCGTTTAATCTTCATGAAGGTCCTTTATTTAAAACAAAACTATTTAAATTCAAAAACAATCATTTTGTTTTGGTTTTTATAATGCATCATGCAATATCGGATGGATGGTCGACAGGTATTTTATTAAGAGATTTTATAGAAATTTATAATAAGAAAATAATTAATATTGATGCTTCATTGGATCAGTTGGATTGTAAATATACTGATTTTTCTAGATGGCAGCGTAAGGCTTTGCAACAGAGTAGTTATAAAGAAAAAATAGAATTTTGGAGAAAAAAGTTAAGTGGAGATCTACCAATTTTACAATTACCAACAGATTTTTCAAGACAGTTAAAACAGACTTATAATGGTAAGCAAATTGAATTTGTAATAGAAAAGGATACTTTTCAAAGGATTAGGAAGTATTGTCAAAACTATAATATTACTCTGTTTATGTTTTTACTCGGTGCATATAAAAGCATGCTTTATAAATATACAAATCAAGAAGATATCATAATAGGAATTCCGGTAGCTAATCGAGAAAAAACTGAGTTTGAGGAGATAATGGGCTATTTCGGCAACACAGTTGCTCTAAGATCAAAAATTCATGGAGATATGTGTTTTGAAGATATTTTAAAATTAGTTAAAGATACTAGTCTAGAGGCATTAGAAAATCAAGAAGTACCTTTTGAGAAAGTTGTAGAGATTGTAAAACCTGATAGAAATGATGCTTATCCACCAATTTTCCAATCAATGCTTGTATTACAGAATGATCCTATTAATATTGGCGAATTGAGAGACTTAAAATATGATATTTTAGACATTCATACAGATACTGCAAAATATGATATTACGTTAAATATGAGTGAGAAAAAAGGCTACTTGATAGGAAAGGTAGAGTATAATTCTGATTTATTTAAAGAAAGTAAAATTAAAACTTTTATTGATAACTACGTTAGACTTATTCAGGAGATTTTAAAAGATTCAACACAATTACTAAAATCATTCTCAATTTTAAACCAAAATGATATTAATGCCATTCAAGATAAACAGCACAATTTAACTGAATTCCCAAGAATGAAATCGGTTCAAGAAGTATTTTCAGACATAGTAAACATGTATGGTACTAGGACAGCCCTGCATTCTCAAGAAAGAACTTTAACTTATATAGAGTTGGAAGAACGAAGCAATAAATTAGCTAATTATTTAATAGAAAATGGAGCAAATCGCGGCCAGAAAATCGGAATGCTCTTAAATAGATCTAGTAATTCTATAGAAGCTATATTAGCTATCTTAAAAGTGGGATGTTGTTATGTACCTATTGATCCTGATTATCCAGAACAACGAATTAAATCTATGTTAGAAGATTCTGATGTAAATTTAGTCCTATCAGATTCAAATAGCGTAACTTATAACTCAGATGAAATATTGATAATTGATATGGATTTTAATGCTAGAGAAATAGCCTCTCAAACTTCTCAGCGCCCTAACATAAGTGTATCTGGTGAAGATATAGCTTATGTCATGTATACATCTGGCTCAACTGGTACCCCTAAAGGAGTAGAAATAACGCACAAATCAATTCTCCGACTTGTAAAAAATACTAATTATCATGATTTTTCCAAAGATGAAGTTTTTCTTTTATTTTCAACATTATCATTTGATGCATCCACATTCGAAATATTTGGTAGTTTATTGAATGGATGTAAGTTAGTAATTTTCCCACCTGAATTACCAACTTTAGATGATTTGTCTTTATTTATTAAAAATCAAAAAATTTCAACAATTTTTCTAACTGCTGGTCTATTTCAACAACTTAACGATGCTCATATAAATAATATGAAAGGCTTAAAAAAGCTTTTAACAGGTGGAGATGCCATCGCTTTAGCAGTTACAAAAAAATTTAAAGCCCTAGCTCCTGATACAATTTTGATGAATGTTTATGGACCGACAGAGAATACAACATTCTCAACATTTTATGAAGTTAGTAAAAATGAAGATTGGAATTCTCCACTTCCAATTGGGAAAGCAATTTCTAATACCACTTTATATGTTTTGGATAAGGATTTAAATTTGTTACCAGATAGGGTGCCAGGAGAACTTTATTTAGGTGGAGATGGGGTTTCGTATGGCTATTTAAAAAGAGAAGAACTAAACCAAGAAAAATTCATCAAAAATCCATTTGAAAATTCTGAAGATCCAATTCTATATAAGACGGGAGACAGAGTTCAAAGATTAGAAGATGGAAATATAGAGTTTTTAGGTAGAATAGACAACCAGGTAAAAATCCGTGGCTTTAGAGTAGAGTTAGGAGAAATAGAACATGTATTATCAAGACATAAAAATATCAAAGAAGTTGTCGTTACTATTAAACAGACTGTTAACTTAGGCAAGCAACTAATCGCTTACGTTGTTAGTGATATTACAGAGCAAACTATTAGAGAATATTTAGTTGAATCCGTTCCAAATTTCATGATTCCTTCTTATATTATTAATATTAATAAATTCCCTTTAAAAATTAATGGGAAAATTGATATAGAAGCATTACCTGAGCCGTCTATAGAATCAAAAATGAAAAATTTTAATCTTAATAATTATACCGATAAACAATTATGGTTTGCTGAAATTTGGAGTGAATATTTAGGGATAAAGAAAGAGGCTGTAGGTTTAGATAATGATTTCTTTGAACTTGGAGGAGACTCCATTCTCGCTATTCAAATTATTTCGAAAATAAATAAAGGTGGATATAAACTTTCTCCTAAACACCTCTTAGAAAATAGGACTATTAGAAAGTTAGCAAACATATCTCAACGCTATATTGGGGAAAAAATAGTACAGAGTGATTTAGCAGAGGGAGAAATAAATCTAACACCTATTCAAAAATGGTTTTTCAATCAAGATTTACCTAATAAAAATCATTTTAATATGTCCCAACTATATGAAGTAAATGTAGATGAAAAACATTTAGAAATTGCATTACAGAGAGTAATAAATAATCACGATGCTTTTAGAATTAGATTTAAAAAAACGGATGTGGGACATAAACAATATTATAAAGAAACCAAAGAAACTTTTACATTGCATTCTCTAGATATTGGTAATTTAAATAAAGATCAACAAGAAACTATTTTTGCTAAAAAGACTTTAGAATTACAAGAAGACATTGACATATACAATGGCCCTCTGATTAAATGTCTGTATTTTAAAAGAAACGCTAGAGAAAAAGATTTACTTTTTGTAACTGCACATCATTTAATAATGGATGGGATATCTTGGAGAGTATTTAAAGAAGATTTAATCAGCGAATATAACAATTCAAAAGCAGGAATGATACCAACCCTATTAAAAACTTCTACTTTTAAAAAATGGGCAGAGGACTTAAAAGAATATGCTCAGTCAGTACAGTTAAGAAAAGAAGCAGATTATTGGCTTGAAGGATTAACTGGAAAATCCGGATATATACCAACTGACTATAATAAAAGTAATACTAGAGAATCAGCGAACATAATTTCAAAAACAATGAGTGCTGACTCCACAAAATTATTATTGAATGAAGTTCATCAAACGTATAATACACAAATTAATGATATTTTAATAACAGTTCTGTCTATTGTTTTGAGAAATTGGACTAAAAACAATAATGTATTAATAAATCTAGAAGGGCATGGTAGGGAAAATCAATCAGCAAATACTGACATATCAAGGACTATAGGTTGGTTTACAAGTATTTTTCCATTAGAAGTATCAACAGAATACTTTAATAACGACTTGGGAGCTGCTGTTAAAAGCGTAAAAGAACAACTCAGAAGTATCCCACAAAAAGGTTGGAGTTATGGCTTAGCTCGGTATTTGTTGGAAGATGAAAAAATTCAAAATGCATTTAATAATCAACAGAAAGCTGAAGTTAGTTTTAATTATATGGGAAGATTTTCAAATGGGACGAATGAAAACCCTATTACTCCTTCTAAATATCATGTTAATTCGGATAGAACCAATTTAGGTTTCCGTGAACATTTAATTGAAATAAATTGTAGTGTTCAAGATAATCAGTTAATAATGAATTGGACTTACAGTGAAAACAAGCATAGTCACGAAACTATTGAAAAGATTGCTTCTCAATATATAGATATACTTGAAAAACTAATTAGTCACTGTAAAAATAAGTTGGTTTCAGAAAGTACACCATCTGACTTCCCGTTGGCTACTTTAAATCAATCAGAGTTAGAATTTATAGAAAAAAATTATTCAGGAAAGATTGAAGATATTTGGAATCCAAGCCCTATGCAAGAAGGTATGTTATATCATACTCTTTATGATGAGAAAAAATCTATGTATTATGTTCAATCTTGTAGTGAATTACATGGGAAACTTGATTCGTCATTATTTAGAGAAGCTTGGAACGTTGTTATAAATAAAAATGATATATTAAGAAGTCATTTTATTTTTGAAAATATCAAAAGGCCTTTGTTGTTAGTAAATAAAAATATTCCTTTTCACATTGAACATTATGATAGAGCAAAGTATTCAATACAAGAAAACGATGAGTTTTACAATAATTTAATAACAATTGATAGAGAAGAGAGTATAGATTTTCTACGTGCACCGCTAATGAAAATTAAGTTAGTTAAATATAATGAATATCTAACTAAAATGATTTGGGGATATCACCACGCTATAATGGACGGATGGACTTATACTCTAATAATAAATGAATTGATGGGTATTTATAAGAATCTTAAAATGGAACAGGATTATGATAAGTCGAAAAACCCATCGTATGGTAATTACCTATTATGGAGACAAGAAAAAGAAAATCAGAGTAAAAGTAAAGATTTTTGGTCTAAGGAATTAGAAGGAATTAAGGAACCAACTTTATTGAATATAGAAAAAACAAATAAGGAAGGAAATGTTTCTACTAATAATTCAATATCATTGGTACTTTCCCTAGAGGAAACTCAAAAGTTATACAATTCAGCAAAGTTGAGAAAAGTATCTTTAAATACTTTATGTTTAGGTTCTTGGGCATTTGTATTAAGTAAATACAGCAAGAACGATGATATTATTTTTGGAGTGACTGGATCTGGTAGATCAACAGAAATTATTAATAGTGAAAATATAGTTGGCCTATTTATTAACACCCTCCCTCTAAGAATAAAGGTTGAGAACGAAGCTGAAATAGGATTCTGGCTAAAATCTATTCAAAGCAAACAGTGGGAATTAAGAGAATATGAACATTCTTCACTTACTGATATAAAAGAATGGAGTAACATGGAAAAGAGTTCACCTTTATTTAATCAAATATTTGTTTTTGAAAACTATCCTTCAATTAATGAAGATATAGAACAGAAAAATGAATTATTGATGAAAAATAGATATTCTCTTGAACATACAAATTATCCTATGAGCGTAACTGTAAAGCCTGGTAAACAAATAGAATTCGAAGTTAGTTACGTGGAGAATGTATATACAGAATCCTCCGTTCGTAGAGTTTTAGAGCATTTGAAAAATACTGCCTTAGAGTTATCTAATGATGCTAATTCATCTCTTGGTGACATAAAAATACTTAGTGAAGAGGAAAAATATAAGATAATTAATGAATTCAATCACGAAATAAAATTGCCGGAAAATGAATGTAATATTATTTCAGTATTTGAAGAAGCAGCTAAACAAAATGCGAATAGCATTGCTGTAAGGGCAGGAGACCAAAGTATTAATTACCAAGATTTAGACGAGAAGGCAAACATACTAGCATATTCTTTAATAAGTAAAGGTGTTAAAAAAAATGACCTTATTGGTCTATCGATGAACAAATCTATCGATTTAATCATTGGTCTCCTAGGAATATTAAAGGCTGGGGCCGCTTATGTCCCTATAGATCCAAATTATCCGAAACAACGAATTTCTCATATGATAAATGATTCACATATTGAATTAGTAATAGCTAATGATGAAGTTATTGATAAACTGAAAATCTATCAGTGTAAAATACTTACTGTAGATGAATTAACTCAAGAAAATACATCTAATAAAGTTATGCCTTTCCCATATATAGAATCTAGTGATGTGTGTTATGTAAACTATACTTCTGGCTCTACTGGTAAACCAAAAGGTGTTATAGTCACGCATGGGAATTTGGTAAATATGTTTAATTCTTGGGAAGTTGCTTATAAATTATCTGAAACAGACGCACATTTACAAATGGCTAATTTATCATTTGATGTATTTACCGGAGATTGGGTGAGAGCTCTTTGTTCAGGTAAAAAATTAGTTTTATGTGAAATGGTTCAATTATTAGATTCTTATAGACTTTATAATTTAATGATTGAAGAAAAGGTGGATATTGCTGAATTTGTTCCAGTGGTTCTACGTACATTAATTAGTTATTTAGATAATGAAAATAAATCATTAGATTTTATGAAAGTAGTAATTTGTGGATCAGATAGTTGGTATACAAGTGAATATAATCATTTTCTAAAGTTTATGGGTACAAATACAAGATTAATAAATTCTTTCGGTTTAACTGAAGCTACAATTGATAGTTCATATTATGAAAGAAATGAGCTATTTAGTGATGAAGAGAAACTTGTTCCAATAGGAAGACCTTTTATGAACCAACAATTATTAATTCTAGATGAAAAACAAGAGTTGTTACCAATCAATGTTCCAGGTGAATTGTATATAGGAGGAGCAGGGGTATCAAAAGGGTATGTTAATAACGAAGAAATGAATAAAAGAAATTTCTTTATAAATCCATTTGACAAAAATAATGTATCATATATGTATAAAACTGGGGACATGGCAAGATTTTTAGAAGATGGGAATGTAGAATTATTAGGAAGAGCAGATAGCCAAATTAAAGTTAGAGGTTTTAGAATTGAGATAGGTGAAATAGAATTAGCACTTAAAAGACATCCTCTAATTAATAAGGCAGTAGTACTAGTTCATAAGGAATCAAAAGACAACAAAGTAATTGTAGGTTATGTAAAAGCGGACAAACAACTAAGTAAAAATGATCATAGAGATATAAAACAATTTTTAGGTGAGTATTTACCTTGGTATATGATTCCGGCGTTTATTGAGGAATTAGAGATGATACCTGTAACTCCTAATGGAAAAATAGATAAATTATCTTTACCGTCTTTAAAGGATATTAAGTCACATATGCATCCATCTTCTACACCTCCTTCAACAGAGAATGAAAAGATATTACAAAAAATTTGGGGAGAGGTCTTAGATATAGATAACCCGGGGATAGAAGAGAATTTTTATGATATAGGTGGAAATTCTTTATTGGCTATTCAGCTTACCCTTAAAATTAACAAACGTTTTAATACTAATTTTACTATTAAAGATGTATTAAGTAATCCTTCAATCATTAATTTTGCCAAACTTTTAAACTAATTTTCAAAGAAGAATCCTGACTAGCATCAGGATTCTTCTTAAATTTACATTTAAGAGGAGGAAGGAATATTGGAAATAAAGTCAGGTGAGTGTCATATTTGGCGTTTCGATTCAAATGAAGTAACACCAGATTTAATTAATATACTAAGTAAAGAAGAAAAAACGAGATATTTGAATTATAAATACATTAAGGATAAAAATAGATTTTTAAAATCGGCCGCTATGTTAAGAATATTATTATCTTTCTATACAGGAATTTCTTTAGAAAAGTTAATTATCTCAAGGAAATGTAATGAATGTGATAGGAATCATGGTAAGCCAATATTAATTAACTGTAGAGAAATTAACTTTTCATTGTCATACTCAAAGAATATAGTAGTGATTGGTATTTATAAAAACTTCGAAATAGGAGTGGATATTGAATGGATTAATAATGATTTTCCCTGCGAAGAAGTAATTCAAAGTATTTTATCTTATGAAGAACTTAAAAAACATAATGCTCTGGGTACGAATGAAAAATTAAAAAACTTCTATTTTAATTGGACTATTAAGGAGTCTCTTACAAAAGCAACAGGTCAAGGTTTAAATGAAAGCTTTAATAACATTTCAATTGAACGAGATAATAATTATGAATCAATTCAAGTCGTAAATTATCCTGGATTTAACAATGATTTTCACGACATTTCCATAAAATCGATGATATTTGAAGAAAATTATATGTTATCACTAGCAGTGTTTGATTCATTGAAGACAATAAAATTTTATAATGAGAGTGATATAAGCAAATATACCGAATTCATGTAAGTTATTTTATTAATAATTGGTATTATGGATTACATGTAACTATGTACAATATATTCTTCCCCTATAATGTCTTATTATTACTCGTATTCTATGATTTTTAAAAGTAGTCAGAGTGTCTTATAAACACTGCATTAAAGTAGATGGTGGTTCGGCTCCTGAAGTCTTCATACATAAAGTGACTGTAACTGTAGCATTAAATTTTTAAAGCTTATGAATATTGAACGGAGCTGGACTTCAATCCGAGATTTACTCTGATGAAACACATATGTCGTTTTAAAGGGAACCCCTGCTATTCAGGAAGTTCCCTCTTTATTTAAGAATAAGCCACAATAACTTTACCAAAAACGCGAATGACTACCTATCCTTGATAAACACTTTCACATGTATCTGGTGCTGGTTCATAGAAGCAATGATTTTTAAATTGACCAGTAAAAGGTTGACCGTACCATGTTGGAGGACATGGTGCGTATGGATTGAAATACCAAAGTGCGTATTTCGCTGGATGATCTCGCCAATAATCCAGAGTCAATTTTGCTAATCTTTTTTCATTAGGTCGCGCTCTTTGATAAAACATATTACCTTTTTGAACAGCTTCAAAAGAATAATTTCCTCCTTGTACCTGATAAATAACATCATTAATTGTTCTTAAATCTTTAAAGTCTGGACATTCTGCTATAACACGATTCACAATGACATTGCCAACATATAGCATTCCTTGGTTTCCTTCACCTACAGCTTCTGCTCTCATCATCCTTGCCACTAAGTCAACGTCAGAATTTATATATTTTACTCTTGGCATTTTTTCACCTCCACCATATAGTATGAAAAAAAGCCTTCATTATTGAAAATCAAATTTATTCATTCAGAAAAGGTTGAAAAGTCATTTCGAAATACTTTTGTGAAAGTGAGCTAACAATTTCCTTTAATTTAGCTTTAGATTTTGAGCATTCTATATTGAAAACGCCAAGTACAAGCAGTTATGCTTTATAACACATGATTTTTTAATGCTTTTTAACGAATGTATAAATATTTAAAATAACTCCTATAACGAACATAATTATTGAATTTAATGCAAGGATCACCGCTATAAATCCTCCTGCAAAAGCAATCCCTTCTCTTGTGTTATCTGGTTCAAAGGCTTTAGCATAACTGACCCCTAAATACACAAAGCTTCCGACTATTACTGGGATTAAAACCGCCATGCCAATTGCAGAAGCCCATATAGGGATCTTCTTATTTTTGTATAAATAGGCTGCTAAATAATCACAAACTACAATAGATAGTAATAGAACGATCCAAACGATAGCATCTCCGTTCATTCCTAACCACCCCTTAGGTTAATTCAATTTTACTCGTGGCATTTTCGCCTTAAAGATATAGTATGGAAAAAATCCTCCATTATTGCAACTTGAAATTTTAAACGAAACGCCAACAAAAAAACACGCCATCTATGCTGTCAACAAAACAGCAAGATGGCGTGTTTTTTAGAAATTCTTTTTGAAGTACGGTGTTTTTTTCATCACGATACATACGGGTATCGCGATAATTAAACCGACAACGTTTTGGATTACGTCTCCTGGAATGGATGCTAAAGGGGCAACCCAGCTTTTGAACATAATCGC
This sequence comes from Lysinibacillus sp. NPDC093190, assembly GCF_050280425.1. Lineage (NCBI taxonomy): Bacteria > Bacillati > Bacillota > Bacilli > Caryophanales > Bacillaceae > Lysinibacillus > Lysinibacillus sp. NPDC093190. Next base: position 39,605 of record NZ_JBNNVG010000038.1, read on the forward strand.
TTGCCCAATATAGTAGACCGCCATCATCACAGGCATTGAAACAGCTGCTGCGAAAATGTTTAACCCAATATTGTCGCCTCTATGACCTTTAGACCAAGCGATTTTCCCGACGATGGTGCCTTGTAATGCGCGGGAGATTATTGTAGTTGGCGCCCAAATTAACCAGCCACCTACGATATCGAATAAGCCCATTCCGATTGCTCCAGCAAGTGCCCCTTTTTTAGGACCAAATAAAATTGACGTGATTAAAAGCATGGATGTCCCTAAGTGAATAAGTCCGCCTTGCCCGAATGGTAGCTTAAGATTGATGAACATTGTTGCGACGAAAACAAGTGCTGCAAGAATGGATGTAATGACCAAATCAAATGTTTTCGTGCGTGATTTTGTATAGGATTGACCTTGTATATTTTGCATCTGCATATCCTCACTATGATGAATTTTTCGATAATTTTAACTTTAGCAAAGGACTGACTATCGTAAAAGTGCCAATTTGATAAAAATATTAAAGGTCAGTTTATTTTTCTATTAGTGAGTGCATTTTCGCATCTATTTAATTATGATACGATGAAGAGAATACAAGCAGGATTAGTTAGGTGGAGAGTATGATGAAAAAAGTTGCTGTAATTCAGGATATGTCATCCTTTGGAAAGTGCTCGTTAACGGCTGCGATGCCTGTGCTGTCAGTGATGGGTGTTCAGGCGGTGCCATTACCAACTGCAATTTTGACGGCGCAAACAGGGTATTCGAGCTTTTATTGTGAGGATTTAACGTCAAAGATGGACTACTTTGTAGATGAGTGGAGCAAGCTTGGTGCGACCTTTGATGGCATTCATACAGGCTTCGTGACAGGGAAGGAGCAAATCGATAACATCTTTCGATTTTTAAACTTGTTTCATTCTAGTGAAACGACGTTGCTTGTAGATCCGGTAATGGGTGATTTGGGCGAGGTTTATAAAATGTATTCAGGCGAGTTGCTCAATCGTATGAAAGAGCTAGTGAAGAATGCAGACATTATTACGCCAAATATTACTGAATGCTGCTTGCTTACAGGTTTATCATACGAGAAGTTACAGAGCTATCAAGACGATGCAGATTATCTTCAGGCGTTAGAAGAAGCGGGTCATCAGCTACAGCAGGAAACTGGGACGAACGTCATTATTACCGGTTTAAATCCGCCTTCAGCAGAGGCGAACAAGCGTTATGTAGGCAATATGTATGTCGATGCACATCGTTCATTTTCTAGCATCCGAGAATACAACGGCGAGAGCTATTCAGGCACAGGAGATTTGTTTGCATCCGTCATTATGGGTGGCATGATGCGCGGGCAAGATTTAGTTGAGTCGATGAAGCTTGCCGAGACGTTTTTAGCAGCTTCAATTGAAGCTACATCAAAGGAGCAAATTCCGCGCGAAGCAGGCGTGAATTTTGAAAAGTTTTTACGAATGTTACTTTAGAATTCTTAGAGTTTTAATCACGTTTTGAGCATTTTGCGATAGTGCATCGGTATTCATCAGTTTATTAAGTAAATAATTAAAATTATGAATTAGGGAGGTGTATAATGAATTCAATTAGATATTACGTAGTGCAAGTAGATGAGCGCTATTACCAGGGGGAAATTGACCTTCTAACATTTACGGATGATGAAGAACAGGCCTTTGCGTTTACGGATATTGTGGCTGCAAACCAGTTGGCTAATGAGGTCAATGGAATCGTCCTGACAAGAGAAGTCAGTTATAAGGAGCTAGAAGACTTTTCAGCACAATATCTGGTTGAGTACGAAGCATTGCCAAAAGAAGAGCGTGACACGATAGAATCATTTTGTAGGGAGCTCAGTATAGGAACGTTTGAATAAATGCCGAATCGAATCTTTTCGGTTCTTTTTTATGCAGTTATCGACTGAGCTTAAGCATTCTACCCTTCTAAAACATGGCACTTTTTAATGAAATAGTGAACAGCCCGTAGCCACGATTGATGGTTGCGGGCATTTTTTGTAATATTAAGTGTGATTTGTGCGTGTAGAATTAAAATGAGGTGACGGAATTGAAACTACTAGATGAACTTGTGGATGCATTTTTAAATGGAAATGATAATAACATGTCGTATGTGTTAAATCGTCGAACGGGTGAAGTTCTTTTGGATGCACCAGAATTTATAACTGGCGAACTTGAGATTGATTGGGATGATGAGGAAGTGGCTGCGGATTTAGTGATAATTCCAAATGTTACATCGTCTGAGATGTATGATGTCATGGCCAGTTTTGCTAAAAAGCAATCAGATCCGATTACGATTCATTTAATCAACGTACTTAACGGAAAAAAACCTTTTCGAATGTTTAAGGAAAAAATTAATGAACTAGGCATCGAAAATCATTGGTACCAATTTGAACAGGATTATGCTAAGAGTAGAATGACAGAGTGGCTAGAAGAGTTTTCCGAAATGGAAGACAGTTAAGCAATAAAGAAATTTGAAAGCTATAAAGTTTCAAAATCATTTTTTGTATGTTTTTCTAAAAATTCTGAAAACTAAAGAGCGATCAGCTACAACTCTGGCATTCACGCACGTTACATACAGAATAAGGTGATTTAAACATGCAGATTCCAGGTGACCACAACGGAGTCTTTGAACAATGGAGATAGTTATTTCTATAGTTTTTATTAGCAATGTGGTACTAGTTTAACTTTGAAGTTTGTGAGATATAAAGATAATATTTGACTTTGTGCGTGAGAATGTGGTGCATCATTTTTATTAAAGTATAGATCTTTAAATGATTACTTGAAATCTTATGTATAAAAGGCAGCATAAAAATGTAGTGTAATATGGGAGGTTTTAAAAAGATGAATCAGACAACAAATTGGCGACCTAGAGGTTTTCTTCAGTGGCTGCTCACATTTCTCTCTGTGATAGTATGTTTTATTGTCATTATAGTGGCATACTATATTTTTAATCCAAGTAATATGGATAAAATAATGAGTCTGCTTGCATGGGGGGGCTCTATATTTCCGATTATTCTAGTAGTTACAACATTAATAATAATAGTTTTATTAGCTCTTTCTTTTTGGAAGAAAACCTTCATTGCTCTTACAGTTCTAATTCCTATTTTGTTATTATTAATCTTTTTAATTGTGCAGCCAATTAGTAATATGAAAAGCTATGCTAAAAGCGAGAATGTATCGGTTTCTCTTAGCTCACATTTTTTCTATAAACAAGATATCTCAACTAAGCCTAGTGAAGATGTGGTGTATGGGAAAACTACGGACGGCAATGAATTAAAACTCGATGTGTGGCCAGCAAAGAAAAAATCAGAAGATGTTTTAACACCTATCATTGTTCAAGTGCATGGGGGTGGTTGGGTAGGTGGAGATAAAGGCCAAATTCAAGACTGGAATCAGTGGATGAATGATCAAGGGTACACTGTTTTTGATGTCCAATACCGTATGCCTCCTGAAGCAGGTTGGAAAGATGAAGTAGGGGATGTTAAATCGGCGTTAGGTTGGATCGTGCAAAATGCAGATACGTATAAGATTGATCCGAACAGAATCATTTTAATGGGAGAGTCTGCTGGGGGAAATCTAGCTATGCTTGCTGCATATAGTATGGGAGATAAGCATTTACCACCATCAACGGATGTTCCGGATGTACCAATCAAGGCGGTGATTAACATGTATGGGCCGTCAGATATGACTGAGTTTTACAAGAACAATCCAAGTAAGAGTTATGTCCAAGATGTTATGAATAAGTACATTGGAGGCTCACCATCCGATTACCCTGAGCGTTATAAGATGCTTTCCCCTATAAGCTATATCCAGGGAAATATGCCACCGACTATTATGTTTTTAGGGACGGGTGATCGTATTGTTCCTGTAGAGCAGGCGAACGTATTGGATGAGAAACTGACTAAAAGCGGTGTAGCGCATGAACTTTACCTTCTTCCAAAGGTCGATCATGGCTTTGATGCAAATCCAGGTAGTTTGAGCACACAATTTGCCAAGGAGAAAGTAAAAGCATTTCTTCAAAAATATAATAAATAATCATTACGCATAGCTTCTAATAGAAAACCTTTGAAGGCATTAACCCTTCAAAGGCTATTCTATTTAGAAAGTACATGTAGGATTATTATCAGTCTCAAAGTATATATGAAAATGCTTATTGCAATTTGGATTAAAAAGAGCATTACAATGCTTACAGTTAGTGCTATTCATATATTCACGAATAGTTAATTCATTTTTACATACGCCACAAAATATTGCCTTTTTATCAAAGTCCTCTTTTTTCCATGGCTGAATTTTATGATTTGTATTTTCCTCATGACATTTATAGCAAGGATAATACTCTCCACAACATTTAAATTTAATTGAAATAGTATCTACCTTATTAGAATAGTGTTTACATCTTCCTTGATCATCAATAACATTTCCTAGAATCTTCATATTTCAAACCTCTTTTCATAAGATGATTTGTCAAATTAAGTGCAACAATTGCTCATTAAAAGCCTCGTTTGCAGTTTTTCAACCAAGACATTTTCTTGGTCGGTTGTTGATATAGTTTAATGATTCTGTTAGTTCTTCTGGTGATACTTCTTCGAAATTTGTTTGCTTAGGGAA
>NZ_JBNNVG010000039.1:0-40887 GCF_050280425.1 Lysinibacillus sp. NPDC093190
GGTTGGCGGACCTTTCAGTGTGTCTTTAGACATGGGCCAGTACCCCAGCGTTTCACGCGTAGAGCAAACCACCAGTTAGACTGGTGGTTCTGATTTACTTATTTACGATAGTCTAGCAATAATGCCTTCTTCATCGTCTAGGACGAGTTCAATGCCTGTTGAAAATGGATCACCATGTAGGACATCTTTAATCCATACACGTAGTGCGCCAATCATTGCTGCTGTATCGAACATCTCGATTTGACCATTAACTTCAACTTCGGCACCAAAGCCTGTGTCATCATCGTATGTTAGTTCAACAAGTACATCCTCAGGGCGAATGTTTTTATAGTAGGCTTGTGATAAGCAAATTGCATTTATAATATCTTGCTCATTAATTACTTGTGCCATTGTGCTTCCTCTTTACGTTTTTTATCTTTAAACATATTAACAATTTTTACAACTAGCATTACGATAACCATGATGGCTGCAACGTTAATTAATAAGCCTAAAATATTACCAAGCATACCCATACCACTGAAAAGACTTCCGAAAAGTAAGCCAGCTAAGCCACCAAGCATTAAGCCTTTCATAAGGCCGCCTGAGAAGAAGCCACCTTTCTTAGCTGTTGAATCCGTTTTGTTTGTGTTTTTATTTGTTGTTGCATTATTTTGGTCTTTAGATTTATCCTGAGATTTTTGGAAATTTGAGCTATTGTTATTATTATTGTTTGAGAAGCCTTTTTTACCTGACTTATAGGATTTAGCTTCTGCAGTTGGTGTATCTGAGATGAACAATGTTGCACCAACAGTCGCAAACATAAGTGTCGCTGCAAAAAGAGCGGCAAGAATTTTTTTCATTACTTACATTCCTCCAATATAATTTTTAGTTTTGTAATAAACTAGTTCTTATATAGTAATTTTACATGAATCATCCCGAAAAATAAAATAATCGCTTTCATTAATTTAGGTATAACAACAAATTTGAACAAGTAGTGACAGTGTTAATCCACCAAATGTTGGACATGCATTACTTATATGTATGCCACGTATATCGTTAATTGGAGGTTGGACGCCGTAGCCAGTCGGAACGGAAATCAACCCCGAGTTATGATGATAAGCCCTAAAAATGGTATATAAAAAGAAAGGAGTGAAACGATGATTTCAACATTATTACTATTAATTTCAATTTTTTTAATGTTATATATAACGGAAAAAAGACGTTTTTTTAATGCAGTAGTTCTAGGTTTTTTAGGTTTATATATTTTAAGCACAATAATTAGTCACCCTTTATTTCTCCCAAATGAGCAGGGGATTATGCCGAAGATGGGTATAGTCATTATACTTGGAGGTTTCCCGAGTATGATGTTTATTTTATCGATAGCTACGTTTTTTAATAGTAAAATTTTACTTGAAAAAGAAGGACGTAAAGTACGAAATCTATTGTTGGCTGTTTTTGGCTTGAGCTTTTTTATCATGATGATTTGGTATGTATTTGTAATCTTTACGAATATCGAACATGAAATTTGGCATATTCTTTTCTTCTATGCATTTTTAGTTTTTGGCTATACAATGTTTTTATATACAAGCATAATGGCCTATGCCACGCTATATCATTTTACGCCTATCTTTTATGAGCCTAACTATATTATTGTGCTAGGGTCAGGACTAATCGGAGATAAAGTGCCACCACTTTTAGCTAGCCGTTTAGATGAGGCAGTAAAGCAATTTCAAAAATATGGTGAACGACCTTACATTATCGTCTCAGGTGGACAGGGCAGTGATGAGAAAGTATCAGAAGCATATGCTATGAAAAAATATATAGTTGACGAACATCAAATACCTGCTCAAAAAGTATTAATGGAAGATCAATCTACAAATACTGAACAAAATATGGCATTCTCCAAAAAAATTATGGATAAGCATGCTCATGGAAAAAAATATCGATCCTTATTCGTAACGAATAATTTTCATGTTTTTCGTGCAAGTATTTATGCCAAAAAGGCGAAGCTTGATGCACAAGGTGTTGGTTCGAAGACTGCCTTTTATTATGTACCTAATGCATTTACGCGTGAATTTATCGGCTTATTAGAAATGTATAAATGGATTCATGTCACTGTCTTTTTGTTCATTACATTGTTCATTGGATTAATCTTGAGAGCATATGTGTAACCAATTTAGAACTGTCTTCCATATAATAGTGGCAAGATAGAGTGCAAGGGGGGAAACGAATGTATGGGCAATTTTTAGCAAAACAAAATAAAGAGCGATTTGTATCCCTACAAAAGCTCACGCAAACACAAGATACATGGTTTGAGCAAAACATTAATTTGATAACAGTCGAACAAGTACAATTAGCAGCCTTGCACAAAATATTATATCAAGTTGTTCGAGGACTTTTGAAAAAAAATCAACAACGACACTTACAAATTATACATCCAGAACAGACACAGTCAGTACAGGAGAATGTGCTAACGCTTTTAGCTGAATATGATGATTTATTGCGTGATGCAATTCCACTCCCTATCTATATTTTTATTTGGCAAATTTCTTCACTGGAGAAGTTATCCAATTGCAATGAAGTTGTTGATGATGTACTTGATATATTGGAATGGTATTTTGTTCATCAAAATGAACAGGTTGAGGCGTTTGACGAAGAAGATCTAGATCATGAGGTAATCATTGACTTATACAAAGATGCCATCGAGGAACAGGATGCCGATGCACAATTTCAGCTTGGAGAATATTATAGTGCAATTGACGGCGAATATTTCCAACCAGAAAAGTCAGTAAAGTGGTTTGAGTTAGCGGCATCACAAGGTAATGCCGATGCACAATATGCACTTGGTAATTTTTATTTTGAAGGTATAGGCGTTCAAGAAAACTATAATATGGCTTTTTCATTGTATGAAGCTGCAGCGAAGCAAGGGCATCCAGATGCAGCAAATAATTTAGCAGATATGTATATTAACGGTGAGGGGGTACCAGAAAATTTGGTACTTGCGAAGAATTGGTTCGACTTCGCCGCTCAAAAAGGTGTGGCAGAGGCCATGTTTACACTCGGAATTATTTACGAGCAGGGATTAGGAATCGACAAAGACGAGGAGCAAGCATGTAGCTACTATAAAAAATCTGCAGAAGCAGGCTATGTTGAGGCACAATACAGGCTTGGAGGAATCTATTTAGAGGGACACTTAGGGCGACCTAAAGATGTGAACCGTGGATTATATTGGTATGAAAGAGCTGCAGAGCAATATCATGTCGATGCCTTTTATGATTTGGGCTTTATTTGGAGCCAAGGGTTAACAGGTATACGAAATATTGAAAAAGGTATTCATTGGTTTAAACAGGCTGCTCTTCAAGGAGATTTGGAGGCTAAATTACAACTAGGGCACATATACAATAAAGGGGAAGGGATAGCTAGAAATATTAAAGAGGCTATAAAGTGGTATGGACTTGCAGCAAATGCAGGAAGTGAGGAAGCTGCAAATTTACTACAAGAATTAAAAGGAATGTAAGTGTTTTTAATTAAAAAAACAGTAGGCATTTGGATTCGATTATCGACTTTTTTGTATAGACCTTAGGTATTTGTTTTAAGATATAAAATAGGTGTATATTACTATAATTAACTGATTGTAAAAATAGTAATATAATAAAGCGATAGTACTACAAACTAAAACAAGGAAAAATAAGCATAAAAAAACAGAGATGATGTAAATTGGCTACCCAAAAGTATTGTGGTAGCTTTTTTTCTACTTTGGACAATAAGTAAGATAATAGGTACTTTTGTACAATTGTTGGTAAAAAATGTATATATGAAAATTGACAGCTATTTATAAAATGTATAAGGTATATGAGGGATTTTGAAAGAGTAGTTAGTAACAGTATCTAATAGATTGTAGCCGGAAACAGAAATCAGCGTCATAATTAATGTAAATAGATAATGATGGCTAACTAACATCCTAGGTTTATCTCCAAAAGTTAGGGATGACATTTATTAAAACATATACTATATATAAGTTGATTGGAGTGTAGGATAGGTGACTACTTGGGGAATAGTGTCACAGATGGAGCCTTCCTGACCTCTTATATTTTAGGTGGACGGAATTAGATTTTTCTCAGCTTTTCAAAAGTACACGGCATGAAAGAGGGTAAATGTGTGATTTTTCAAAAACAGAGAAAGACAACGGCGTTAGATTTAGAGCAATACATTGTAAAAATGGATATAGCGAATTGCCATTCAATAAAAAAGCAAATTGATTTACTTAAATTGACAAAGCGGGATTTACAATATTTAAAAGCCTTTCAACCTTTTGTAGAAGGCAATATTGATAATATCGTTAATCGATTTTATGAAATGATTGTAACTGAACGAAGTTTAGTAGATATTATTAATAGACATAGTTCCGTGGAGAAGCTGAAAATTACATTACGACGTCATATTATTGAAATGTTTAATGGTACGATTGATGATGAATTTTATCAAAGACGAATTAAAATTGCTAAAGTGCATGTCCATATCGGGCTTAAAACACAATGGTATATTTGCGCCTTTCAAGATTTAACAGCATCATTTATCGATTTGGTTGAAGAACATATTAATCATCCAATGGATCAGCTTAATACAATTCGAGCCATCTCAAAAATTTCTAATTTTGAGCAACAGTTAGTTTTAGAGGCGTTTGAGCACACAATTGAACAACTTCATGAAAAAATGGAATGTAGAAAAGAAGCGATAGAGCAAGAAATCGTAGAGTCTTCGGAAGGTCTTGCCACAATATCTCAGGAAACGAACAATGCATTTCATCGCTTAAGTGGACAATCAGATGAGATTAAACAACTAGCGAAAAAATCACTTCAAGTGTCGACTATGGCTGAGAGTCAGGCATTAGAAGGTCGTGACCGATTAAAGAGTCAATCGCAAAATATGAGTAATATTATTTATTCGCTTGATGATATAGCGGAAAATATTACACAGTTGGCAGATATGTCAAAGGAAATGGAATCGATTATGAATGTTGTGACAAATATTGCTAATCAAACAAACTTGTTGGCTTTAAATGCGGCAATAGAAGCGGCACGTGCTGGAGAAGCGGGTAAAGGCTTTAGTGTTGTTGCAGATGAAGTACGGAAACTATCGATTCAAACAAAGGAATCTGTCACATCGGTAGCGACGTTACTACATAAAACGAATGAGCGGACAGATAAACTTGTTCATTCGCTTAGTAATATTCAAGAAGAGGTAGCCTCTGGTGAGGAAAATATGGTTCAAACGGAAGGACAATTTACTAACATATTAGAAGCTATGACCGAGGCTAAAGATCAAAATGGTCGGATGGAAAAAGAAATACAAACAATAGTAGAAGTACTAAGTGAATTAGGTATTGCCTTAAACGAAGTGAAAAATTCAGCTGGAAAATTAGCTAGCTTTACACAAAATTTAAATTAATTAAGAGATAAGCAAAAAACAAAGAAAATTGTTGTTTCCTATTTTTTTTAGGCGCTACTCACTTTAAGGCACAAATAACAATATATAAACTGTTAATATATAATATCCTTTAGATAGATTAAAGCCTCTAGCGAATACGTGCTATTTGAATATAGAAAAAAATGGAGCTATCCAATGCTGGATAGCTCCATTTTTGCTAAATTTGTAAAGGGTTTAACGTAATTTTTGATAAAAAAAGTTTATACTGAATAAAGAACTAAAAATAGGGGCGGTTAATATGAAAACAGTTGTTGTATTAGGTGGCGGAATTACGGGATTGTGTACGATGCATTATTTACAACGTCAAATTCAGGAGAAAAACTTAGATGTAAAACTTGTGCTTGTTGAAAAAAATACATACCTTGGTGGTAAGCTTCACTCTGCATATGAACAAGGCTTCATCATGGAAACAGGAGCAGATTCAATTGTGGCGCGTCATAAAGGTGTCATGGAGTTAGTAAAGGAACTTGATTTTGAACAAAATCTTGCGTACAACGAAACAGGTATTTCGTATATTTACACAAATAATGAGCTACATGCCATCCCAGCAGACTCAACGTTCGGTATTCCTATGAGCTTACTATCACTTGAGGAAAGCACGCTTGTATCAGAGGAAGGTAAAAAAGAAGCATTAAAGGATTTAACAATGCCAAATGAAGTGTTTACAAAGGAAAGTTCAATTGGAGAATTTTTAACGTATTATTTAGGAGAGGAGCTTGTTCAAAACCAAATAGCGCCCGTACTTGCAGGTGTATATTCTGGAGATCTAAATCAACTTTCAATTGCTTCCACTTTACCGTATTTAATCGATTACAAAAACGATTACGGTAGTATTATTAAAGGTTTCGATGCAAACAGAGAACAATTTTTAAAAGCTGCCAATAAAAAATTTATTTCATTTAAAAATGGTTTATCATCACTAATAGATCGACTTGAAGAAACACTAACGGATGTAGAAATTATAAAAGGGGTTGCCACTACTAATGTTAAAAAGCAGGAGAATCAATATTCTGTTACTTTAGCAAACGGTAAAATGATGGAGGCAAATCATGTTGTAATGGCACTGCCAAATGGAGCGGTACAAAGTTTATTGCAGGATGAATCTTTGAACTGCTACTTTGAACAATTCAATACTGCATCCGCCATTACGATTTACTTAGGATTTGACGTACCCGATAATAGATTACCCGCGGATGGAACAGGCTATATTGTGTCACATAATTCGGGTGTTATATGTAATGCAGCAACGTGGACAAGTCGCAAATGGAAACACACCTCAGTAGAAGGGAAATTACTTGTACGACTGTTTTATAAGAGCATTAACCCTGAGTATGAGAGATTGCGTATGATGACAGATGAAGAGTTAGCAGCTGTTGCTCTAGAGGATGTAAGAAAAAGCTTGGGCATTGAGGAAAAACCAACTGTTGTTGACGTGACAAAATGGATCGACCAGATGCCAAAGTATGACTTGGCACATCGTGAAGCGTTGCAAGGTCTTGTACAAGAGCTTGAGAAAAACTATCCAAATTTATCTATAGCGGGATGCTCTTATTTTGGAGTAGGCATAGGTGCATGTATTCAAAATGGTAAAAAAATTGGTGAGGAACTTGCTGGAAAACTATCGTAATTGTTTAAAATAAATCAAAATATAATATTTTTCGTAAAAATTATCCTTTGTTCTGTGAAATAGTCTTGACTCAATCATTCGTAAAGGATATGATTCTTTTAATTATTTAAAAAATTCATACTAAATTCTTATCAAGAGAAGCTGAGGGACTGGCCCTATGAAGCTTCAGCAACCAACTTTTTGTCAGGTGCTAAATCCAGAAGACCGTTGTGTCGAAGATGAGAAGGAAAAACAATTACGAAACGACGTAAAAGCCTTCTTTTTTTATGAAAGAAGGCTTTTTTATTTAACTTCTTTCAGCAGAAGTCTCCCACCTATATAGGTGGTGAGATGAATGCGGATTTAAGTTACTTTTCAGCGGGTATCCATATATCCGCTGAAAGAAGTTAAAGCCTCCGGCGGATGTCACGTAATCGGAAAGGAGTTCTTAGAGGATGTTAGCCTAAAATCATCGCATCCATGCGATAACGGCTAACTGGCCTGCATCGTGCAGGCCTAAGCACAAAGCCGATTCCGGACGCAATTATGCCGAGGCATAATTGATAAAGATAAGGGAAGAGAGGCTAGTTTTATGGGATTGCTTGAAAGGTTAAAAACGCATGTTCTTACAGCGGATGGCGCAATTGGTACGGTTTTATACGGCTATGGCTTGGAGTACTGCCATGAGGAAATGAATGTACAGAGACCTGAATTAATTGAAAAGATTCATAGAGAATATATAGCAGCTGGTGCCGATATTATTCAAACGAACACTTACGGAGCTAATGCCATAAAATTAGCCCGTTATGGATTAGAATCTCGTGTGCAGCAGTTTAATGAAGCCGCTATAACGATTGCAAAACGAGCAGCGGCAGATGGTGGACAATTTGTCTTAGGTACTATTGGAGGAATCCGTGGTATTCGTAAAAGTGACGCATCGTTAGAGGGAATTTTAGCAACAGTTGATGAGCAGGCAACTGTTTTACTTGCAGGAAATCCAGATGGTCTTTTACTTGAAACTTATTATGATTTTGAAGAGCTAACAGCGACTTTAACAATGCTACGAGGTAAAACGAAATTACCGATTATTGCTCAAGTTTCTATGCACGAACCCGGAATTTTGCAAAATGGAATGAGCTTAAATAACGCCTTACATAAACTTGAAGCGCTAGGTGCTGATATCGTTGGTGTTAACTGTCGTTTAGGCCCTCACCATACTATACAAGCATTCGAAGGGGTAGAGCTTCCTAAGAAGGCATTTATGTCAGCATATCCGAACGCCTCTCTCCTTGATTTGGAGGATGGCCGTGTCGTATATGAGTCAGAGGCAGATTATTTTGGTCGAGCAGCTGTAGAGCTTCGTGATCAGGGGGTACGTTTAATTGGTGGCTGCTGTGGTACGACACCAAAGCATATTGCTGCAGCGAAAAAGTACTTAGAGGAGCTATCCCCGGTCGAGGAAAAGTATGCAAAGCCAGAAAAAGTAGAGGTTGTACGTGAGGCAGAGCCAGCAAATTATGAGCCATTACATGTAAAAGTAAAACGTGAACGCTCAGTAATAGTGGAGTTAGATACACCAAGACATTTAGAGATCGAAGGCTTTATTGAAGGTGCAAAAAAAATATATGAGGCGGGCGCGGATGTAGTCATGATGGCCGATAATTCACTTGCTTCTCCAAGGATTAGTAATGTCGCAATGGGAGCCTTACTGAAAGAAACACACGGGGTACGCCCGTTGACACATATAACATGCCGAGATCGTAATTTAATTGGTCTTCAATCACATTTAATGGGATTAAATGCACTAGGGATTCATGATATTTTAGCAGTTACTGGAGATCCGACAAAGGTAGGCGATTTCCCAGGAGCAACTAGCGTTTATGATGTATCTTCAATGGAGCTCATCCAATTAATAAAACAGTTAAATGAAGGTGTATCGTTTTCAGGGAAACCACTTCGTAAAAAGGCGAATTTCTCTGTAGCGGCTGCCTTTAATCCTAACGTACGTGTGCTCGATCGCGCTGTCTCTCGATTAGAAAAGAAAATTGAACATGGGGCAGATTATTTTATTTCACAGCCTGTTTATACAAAGGAAAAAATCGTGGAAATTTACGAGGCGACAAAGCATTTAGAAACACCAATTTATATAGGTATTATGCCAGTAACTAGCTATAAAAGTGCGGAGTTCTTACATCATGAAGTGCCAGGCATCAAACTATCTGATGATGCGTTAGCACGTATGAAGGCTTGTGGTGAAGATAAGGAACGCGCAACACTAGAAGGGATTGCAATTGCCAAGGAATTAGTAGAAGTAGCAACGGAATATTTCAATGGTATTTACCTCATCACACCATTTTTACGCTACGATATGACACTAGAATTAATGAAATTTATTGAGCAATTGGATGAACAGAAAAAAGGGGTAAGTATAAATGGCTAAGCACTTGATTGAAGAGCAACTAGAGAAACGAATTTTAATTCTTGATGGCGCAATGGGTACAATGCTACAAAATGAAAATTTATCAGCAGAGGATTTTGGCGGCGAGGAATATGATGGCTGTAATGAAAATCTCGTGCTAACTAGACCAGATGTGCTTGAAAAGGTTCATAGAAAATATTTAGAGGCTGGAGCAGATATTATTTGTACAAATACATTTGGAGGTACACCACTTGTATTAAATGAATATGATCTTGGTACGAAGGCAGAAGAAATCAATAAACGTGCTGTAGAAATTGCACGCAAAGTAGTGGATGAGTTTTCAACATCCGATTGGCCACGTTTTGTTGCGGGGGCTATGGGACCAACTACAAAAACCTTGTCGGTTACAGGTGGTATTACATTCGATGAGTTAGAGGAAAACTTTTATGTTCAGGCAAAGGCATTAATCGAAGCAGGATCGGACGTCCTATTGCTAGAAACTAGTCAGGATATGCTAAATGTTAAGGCGGGGACATTGGGGATATCTCGTGCCTTTGAAGCAACTGGAAAAGAGCTACCTGTAATGATATCGGGAACAATTGAACCGATGGGAACGACACTGGCTGGTCAAACAATTGATGCTTTTTACATTTCTATTGAGCATATTAAACCATTGTCAGTGGGCTTAAACTGTGCGACTGGACCAGAGTTTATGACTGATCATATCCGTTCACTAGCAGAGCTTTCAACAGGCTATATTAGCTGTTATCCGAATGCAGGCTTACCTGACGAGGAAGGCTGCTATCATGAATCACCTGAATCACTGTCACAGAAGCTAAAAGGCTTTGCAGAAAAGGGCTGGCTGAATATAGTTGGAGGATGCTGTGGTACAACGCCAGCACATATTACTGCTATTCGAGAGGTACTAAAATCCGAAAAGCCTCGCCAATTACCAGATGCAACACATGGTCATGTAGTATCAGGTATAGAGCCATTAGTGTATGACGATTCTATGCGTCCATTATTTATTGGGGAACGGACAAATGTAATCGGCTCTCGTAAGTTTAAAAATTTAATTATTGATGGGAAGTTTGAGGAAGCAGCAGAAATTGCTCGAGCTCAGGTGAAAAATGGAGCACATGTTATCGATATATGTTTAGCAAATCCTGACCGCGATGAACTAGCGGATATGCGTGGCTTTATGCAGGAGGTTGTAAAAAAAGTAAAAGTACCTCTTGTTATTGACTCGACAGATGAAAAAATAATTGAGGAAGCACTTAAGTTTTCTCAAGGGAAAGCCATCATTAATTCTATTAACTTAGAGGATGGCGAGGAGCGTTTTGACGCAGTTTTACCGTTAGTGAAAAAATATGGTGCCTCTTTAGTTGTGGGTACAATTGATGAGCAAGGCATGGCAGTTGATCGATATCGCAAGCTAGAGATTGCTGAGCGTTCATATAAACTGTTAACAGAAAAATGGGGTATTGCTCCTGAAGATATTATTTTTGACCCACTAATGTTCCCTGTAGGTACAGGAGATGAACAGTATATTGGCTCAGCGCTTGAAACAGTGGAAGGAATTCGCCTTATTAAAGAAAAATTGCCACGTACATTAACGGTGCTTGGTGTAAGTAATATTTCGTTCGGATTACCACCAGTAGGTCGTGAAGTATTAAATGCTGTGTATTTATATCACTGTACACAGGCTGGTTTAGATTATGCAATTGTTAATACGGAGAAGCTAGAACGCTATGCATCCATTCCTGAGGAGGAAATTAAGCTAGCCAATGATTTACTCTTTAATACAAATGATGAAACATTAGCTGTCTTCACGGATTTCTATCGTGATAAAAAGAAGGAAAAAACAGAGGCGGATATACCGAAAACAGTAGAAGGTCGCTTAGCCTACTATATTTTAGAAGGTACAAAGGAAGGGCTTATTGAAGATTTAGAGGCTGCTCGTGAAATTTTCGAAACACCGCTTGATATTATTAATGGACCTTTAATGGATGGTATGGCAGAGGTTGGCCGCTTATTTAACGATAATCAGCTCATCGTAGCAGAAGTATTACAATCAGCAGGGGTTATGAAGGCAGCAGTAGCACATTTAGAGCAATTTATGGAGAAAGATGAAGAGAGTGCTGGCAAGGGTAAAATGGTACTTGCTACTGTAAAAGGCGATGTGCATGATATTGGGAAAAACCTTGTCGATATTATTTTAAGTAATAATGGCTATAAAGTGATTGATCTGGGTATTAAAGTAACACCTGCCCAGTTAATAGAAGCAATTCGCAAGGAGAAGCCAGATTTCATCGGGCTTTCAGGCTTACTTGTAAAATCAGCACAGCAAATGGTTATTACAGCTCAGGATTTCAAGGAAGCGGGTATTGACGTACCTATTTTAGTAGGGGGGGCGGCATTATCTCGTCGCTTTACTGAAACAAAAATCGCAGGCGAATATAATGGGCCTGTCATTTATTCAAAGGATGCGATGCAAGGATTAGAGCAGGTAAACCGGTTAATGGGGACAGATACACGTGCGGATTTCTTAATTGAAATTGAGGAATCTCGCAAAAAACGCTTAGAGGCAGACGAAAAAAGAGCGGCTCGCCCTGCAAAAGAAGTAACTGTAAAGCCTGTACGCACGGTAAAGGAAGCGTCTGTCTTTCTTCCAGCTGATTTGCGACGCCATGTAAAGAAAGAATATGCTGTTTCGCATTTATATCCATATGTTAATATGCGGACATTACTAGGACATCACCTAGGTTTAAAGGGTCAAGTACAGCAATTACTTGATGCTGGCGATACAAGAGCAACGGAGTTAAAAGATTTAGTCGACGATTATTTACAAAGTGATCTATTGAAACCATCAGGTATGTATCAGTTTTTCCCTGCACAAGCCGATGGGGATGATGTAGTCGTTTATGATCCAGCAGATAGCAAGACAGAAATTGAACGATTTACTTTTCCGCGTCAGCAAGTTGAACCGTTTTTATGTCTTGCAGATTTCCTAAAAACAGTTGAAAGCGGTGAAATAGACTATATTGCCTTAATGGTGGTAACGGCAGGACAAGGGGTTATGGCGAAGGCTCGTCAGCTAAAAGAGGAAGGGAAATTCCTTGAAAGTCATGCATTACAATCTACAGCCCTTGAGCTTGCGGAAGGCTTTGCCGAACGTATGCACCAAGAAATTCGTGACCAGTGGGGCTTCCCAGATGCGACAGAATTTACGATGCGTGATCGTTTCGCGGCAAAATATCAAGGACAGCGCTTCTCATTCGGCTATCCAGCATGTCCGAACTTAGAGGATCAAGTGAAATTGTTTGGCTTATTAAAACCAGAGGACATTGGTGTGCATTTAACGGAAGGCTTTATGATGGAACCAGAAGCTTCTGTTTCAGCAATCGTCTTTGCACATCCAGATGCTCGATATTTTAATGTATAATGCTAGAAAAAGTGGTGTAACTTTATGTATAGTAATTAGCCCTTTTAAAGTTGGGACGTGAGCATGATGATTCGATTAATGGAAGAAAAAGATTTACCTGAGGTTTTAGATATTTACAATGATATTATTTTAACGAGCAAAGCCGTTTATCGATATGAAACACAATCGTTAGAAGAAAAAAGACAATGGTTCAAGGAGCAGCAAACAATCGGTAATCCACTGCTAGTCTTTGACGAAAATGGCAATGTAGCTGGCTTTGCAACATATAGTCAGTTCCGTCCATATCCGGGTTATAAGCACACAATGGAGCACTCTGTATATGTGCATAAGGATCATTATCAAAAGGGGATAGCGTCACAATTAATGCGTGAGCTTATTCGAATTGCTCAAGAGCAAGGTGTGAAGACACTCGTAGCGGGAATTGATGGTGAAAACAACGGAAGCATTAAAGTACATGAAAAACTAGGCTTTGAATATGCAGGTACAATAAAAAATGCAGGCTATAAATTTGAACAGTGGCTAGATCTTGTATTTTATCAGCTACAGTTAACTGGACCAAAAGCATAAAAAAGGTATGACATGTCTATCCTTTCAGACAGAAGACAAACTCTATGTTATTTGCATAAAGCAATATAATAATTTAATTGTGAGACCCCGACATTCAGCATTTTGTGAGGAACGTCGAAAAGTATTATTTTCCTCCAAAGTGAGGCTTACCTATTAAGCTATTGATGAGGAGCTGTTGATTTTTCACGGAGAGTGGCGACTCCTGCGGGATAAGCTTGCGCTGAAAGGATATGACAAATGTCATATCCTTTTTATGATGTTTGAGTCTGTTGCTTGATTATGCTCTTGTTTTATGATGAGGTCATAAGGAAAAGGAAACGAGGGAGTAAAAATGATGGCAACGGATAAAGAAAAAACAAAAAGACTGCGCCAGGATGTAGCACCTTTTGCGAAATCTGATACAGTTAAAAGTATTTTTCAAATGGTGAATACGATTGTACCCTTAATCGCTCTATGGGTAGCTGGCTATATGTTAATGGATATTTCACCATGGCTAACAGTTGGGTTAAGTGTAATTTCTGCTGGCTTTGTCGTACGAGTATTTATTATTTTCCATGATTGTACACACGGTTCATTTTTCAAAAGTAAAAAAGCAAACGACTGGGTTGGTTTTGTAACTGGAGTGTTAACATCATTCCCATACGAAAAATGGAAGCGTGAACATACAATTCACCACGCAACTAGTTCGAACTTAGACAAGCGTGGTATCGGTGATATTGATATGATGACAGTTGAAGAATTTTTACAAGCATCTAAAGGACAACGTTTATGGTATCGTTTTTACCGTAATCCGTTTGTGATGTTCGGTTTAGGCCCATTATTTATGGTGTTAATACTAAACCGTTTTAATCGTAAGGACGCTAGACAGAAGGAACGTTTTAACACATATTTAACGAATGTCGTTATTGCCGGAATTTGTATATCTTTAGTTTACTTTATGGGTTGGCAAGCATTTTTATTAGTACAGGGTGTAACATTATTTATTGCTGGTTCTCTGGGTATTTGGTTATTCTATATCCAACATACGTACGAGGACTCTTATTTTGAGCATGATAAAGAATGGGATTATGTAAAGGCTGCTGTCGAAGGTAGCTCATATTATAAATTACCAAAGTTATTACAATGGGCTACAGGCAATATCGGCTTCCACCATGTACATCATTTAGCCCCCCGTGTACCAAACTATAATCTTGAAAAGGCGCATAATGAAATACCGCCATTACACACTGCAACGACTATTACGTTACGTACAAGCTTAGAATCATTACGCTATAAGTTATATGATGAAGATCAAGGTAAGTTTGTCACTTTTAAAGACGTTAGTGAAATAATTAAACGAAAAGCAAAAGGCAGTGTTGCTGCTTAGTAGAATTTTTTCAGCCATCTCTTCTAAGGGATGGCTGTTTTACATAAATGAGTTGTATATTGCAGATGACGCAATTATTGGGCTTATCACCAAAAGTTGTGGATGACATTTTTAAGACGTAGCTTGTATATAAGTTGATTGGAGTGGAGATTGGGCGACTCCTCAGGGATCAACCTCACGTTATGAAAATGAGCCAATTACTACAAAAAAGTGTCATTATATGGATAATGCCTTAGTAACCATATGCAGGCATAAAATTAATTTTCTTGTTATAATAAGGGAAAAGTAGGAAAGAGCGTGAGATTATGTTGAGGAAATCGCACAGTATTATTCCGAATAGTCCGATGCTCAGTATATATTTATGGATTATTTTCTGTTTCCTACCGTTTTTCTTCATTTTTAGAAAATCATCCTATATAGAAATATCTATAGGTATTACATTTCTAATGCTATATTTTATTTTCTATCGGTTTTCCATGAATTCGAAAAACGGTCTTGTTTATATGTGGATTAGTTTTGAAATGGTCATTAATATCGTTATGACCATATTATATGGCTATGTGTATTTATCAATTTTCACAGCTTTCTTCATTGGAAATATTCGTAAACCTGTTGGCTTCTATATTATGTATGGACTACATATTGGCTTTACGGTTATTTCTACAGGTGTTGGCTTTTTCGTTGAGCTACACTTATTTTTATCACAACTACCATTTGTTGTTTTAACAATTCTAGCGGTTGTGCTTCTCCCGCTAACGATTTATTCAAAAAATAAACGTGAAAATTTAGAGGGTCAGCTTGAGACTGCTAATGAACGAATAGCTGAGTTAATTGTTTTTGAGGAACGCCAACGTATTGCTCGGGATTTACATGATACACTCGGTCAAAAGTTATCGATGATAGGCTTAAAAAGTGACTTGGCTTCAAGATTAATTGAACGTGATCCACAGCAAGCTTTGACAGAGATTAAGGATATTCGTCAAACGGCCAGTATCGCATTAAAAGAGGTACGTGAATTAGTATCGGATATGCGAACAGCTAGGTTTGAGGATGAGCTTATGCGTATTTCTCAAATATTAAAGGCTGCTGAAATGGAGTTTGTATTTGAAGGTGATAAAGATTCTTTACAAGTTCCACCACTTGTAGAAAATGTATTATCTATGTGCTTAAAAGAGGCAGTTAATAATGTCGTAAAGCATAGTGGTGCTACAAAATGTGAAATTGCCTTCCATCAAAATTTTAAGGAAGTATATTTAGTTGTTCGTGATAATGGGCAAGGGATCACCAAAAAGCAAGCTTGGAAGACGGGTAACGGATTAAAGGGAATGCGAGAACGTTTAGAGTTTATAAACGGTTCTTTTAAAATCGAAAGTGAAGATGGCACTACATTAACAGTGTCGATTCCAGTGGCGATTACGCATCAGAAGGTCAAAGAAAATCTGAAGAACATATAGAAAAGAGGGTATGACATGATACGAATTGTAATTGCTGAAGATCAGGGTATGCTATTAGGCGCACTTCGTTCATTACTTAGTATGGAGGATGATATGGAGGTCGTCGGCTTAGCAAAAAATGGTGAGGAAGCATTGGCGCTTGTTGAAGAGTATCAGCCTGACATTTGTGTTATGGATATTGAAATGCCAGTGAAAACTGGATTGGATGCTGCCGAGGAACTTCATTGCACAGGTTCTGATTGTAAAGTGATTATATTAACAACATTTGCAAGGCCGGGTTATTTTGAGCGTGCAAGAAAAGCTAGTGTTCGTGGCTATCTCCTAAAGGAGAGTCCGATAGAAGAATTGGTCAGCGCTATTCGCACTATTATGGACGGCAAAAGAATATATGCGCCTGAACTCGTTGATTTTGTTTATGAGGATGATAGTGAAAATCCTTTAACTGACCGTGAGAGCCAAGTACTGACACTTGTTGCAGAGGGGAAGACGACAAAAGAAATTGCCGCAGAATTATTTTTATCGGCAGGGACTGTCCGCAACTATATCTCCACTATTTTAGAAAAATTAAATGTTGGGAATCGTATTGAAGCCATTGCACGTTTTAAGGAAAAAGGGTGGAATAAGTAATCAACACTTATACCTAAGAAAAAATAAGAAAAAAATAGACAAAAGGCATTGAACGATTTAAATTCAGTGCCTTTTGTAATTATAAAAGAATAATTGGTATTGTATATTTTGACTACTAATGATAATATTTAGTAAATATAAAACGTTTTAATGGGAAGGATGGAAATAATTATGGTAAAAATCACGAAAATTACTTCAATAGCTTTTTTAGCAACAACATTTGTCGTGACAAGCGCAAATCCTTCAGCCGTTTTGGCTGCAAGCAACGATATAGTTGAGACAGAGTCATCTATCCCATTAGAAAGTAGTATGGATAAAGCTGTTCAGGCAGCATTAGTTGGACCTGAAATCAAAAAACTAAATGTACTAGGTCATGAATTTAATATAAAACCTGTTTCTATTACGAAAAAGGATCATCTAACAGTTGTAAATGGGCAAATCTCCCATCACTTAAGCTGGCGTCCAGATGATCAGTTATACTATCGTATTGAAAAAGAGAATGGAGAAGTAAAACAAGTGGAGATCAAAATTGATCGAGGCGGATGGACAAGTTTATCTGCTCCATTTATTGCCACATTGGCGCAAAAAAATGATATCCCGATTACGCTAGAAATGATCCAAGAGCTTGGGCAAAAATTAGGTAGTCTTATTGATGGTAAATGGGAGTATGCAACAGAAGCCATTGTTTCAACCATTGCTTTACATGTTGAATAATATAAAACTTTAATCAGTGGGGCTTTTCATCACCCTCACTGATTATTTTTATTACACGTTTTTAACGGACTTCCGATAAATGGAATTACTCTTGCGAGAACAACAGATAAACTGAGAATCTGAAATAAAGCAGTGAGTGAGGGAAGCGGTTTAGTGTTTGCCTGTGGAAAGTACGTTCTTGAAAGAATAAAGCCAGAAGCTTATTCAATTAAGCTTCTGGCTTCTTTATGTTAGACCTTATTTTTTACGTTTTGTTAAACGTCCAAGAACGAATGCACCTGCTGCTACAGCAAGGACTGTGTTCGTTTTTTTCGTAAATACTTGTTTTGTAACAAGATTAAGATTTTGAGGACGCTCCGCTAAACGGCGCATAAAGTAGCCGTACCAATCTTCGCCGAATGGTACATATACACAGAAGTTATAGCCTTCTTTTGCAAGCTCTTTTTGCATATCTGTACGGAAGCCGTAAAGCATTTGGAATTCGAATTTATCAAGTGGAATATTATTGTCAGCTACAAAACGTTTTACGTGTGCAATAACATTATGGTCATGTGTTGCGATGGACGTAAATTTACCATGTAGTAAATGATATTCGATTAACTCGATGAAATTTAAATCAATATCTAATTTATCTTGGAAAGCAACCTCTACAGGCTCCTTATAAGCACCTTTTACGATACGAAGGCGATAGTCCTTGAATTTTTCGATATCGTCCTTAGCACGGTAAAAATAAGATTGGATAACAGTGCCAACATTATTAAACGTTTTGGATAGCTCTTCCACCATATCAAAGGATGTTTGTAAACGACCGTAGTCTTCCATGTCAAAGTTAACGAATATATCATATGCTGCTGCTTTTTCTACAATTTCATATAAATTATCGTAGCAAAAATCAACATCAATATCTAAACCTAATTGAGATGGCTTTAATGAAATATGTGCATCAACGCCGTTTTCATGAATAGCCTCAATAACAGCAAGGATTTGTTCTTTAGCTTTTGTTGCTTCTTCTTCAGTTGAAACAAATTCCCCTAAATTATCTACTGTACAAGAGATTTTATGTGCGTTAAGCTCTTTGATGCTCGCAATCGTTTCTTCAACATTTGTACCAGCTACTACACTTTGTGCTCCTAATTTTAGTCCGTATTTTTTTGCAGTACTATTTAATAGTTGGTTTTCAGATAAATGGATGAAAAAATCGCGTAATAACATGGTCATTCTCCTCACTGCATTTCTTTTTTTCTTTATTATAACATAATTTAGAAAATAGATATTGTTTTTACTATAACAATTATTTCACTTCAAGTAGTTGCATGCGTTCGTTAAAAAGTGCAGGATAGCTTAAAAAACCTATCATTATGCTCGATAATGTCGCTGCTGTTAGCAGGGCGAAAATGATTAATAATTGGAATTGCACCGCTTGAATAGGGTCTGCTCCACCAATTATTTGGCCACTCATCATACCTGGTAATTGAACAAGGCCAATTGTTTTTTGGCTTTCGATTGTAGGAATCATACTGGCTTTTATCGCATTCATTAGCTGTCGATGAATGGCCTGTTTTGGTGTGCCGCCAAGCGATAAAATTAACTCAATGTCGTTCTGGTGACTTGTAATTTCCGATGTGAAACGATTTAAAAATAGAACTGATAATATCATTGAATTACCAATCATCATACCGCTAATTGGAATAATATACTGTGCTGTTGCTGGTACAATATCAAAACCAAGCAATACGCCTTGCGTAACAACTTCTACTACAATGAGAGTTAATGCTATTTTCCATGTAATACCTTTAATACCTTTCCCTTTTTTACGAGCATTTAGTGTTGCTACTATAATCATTAAAGCAACCATAAGGAAAATATAAATATAGCTTTGAGCATCAAAGACAAATTTTAAAATGTAACCGACGGCGAGTAGTTGAATAATAGAACGAATAGTAGCGATGAGTGTATCTTTTTCAAGTCCTAGCTTTAAGGTTTTTGACAATAGAAGAGGAATTAAAACAAAAATTAACGTTAAGGAAAGCGAAGTATACGTCATACATTCACCCCCTGTACAAATTCAGCGACACGTGGATTTTTAGGTGCGTTAAGTAAGGAGCTTTTTCCTGTTTCAATTAGCTCTCCGTCCATCATGACCCAAGTGTAGTGTCCGATTGTCAGCGCTTGCTGTAAATTATGAGTTATCCAAATGATGGTGACATTAAACTTTTTATTGATTGTAGCAATAAGTGTCTCAATTTCCTGCACAGATTGACGGTCTAGTGCAGATGTGATTTCATCTAGCAATAAAATGGAGGATTGATTAATAAGTGTTCTTGCTATAGAAACTTTTTGTCGTTGTCCACCTGATAATTTATGCGTAGGGCGTTGTAAAAAGCTTTGATCGAGTCCGACATCTCGTAAATATTGGATAGCTTCTTGCTCTGTAAGTTTTTCTCCTTGTAACGAACGAGGAAGTGCAAGATTGTCAAATACAGTTCCTTCTATCATAGGGGCAGCTTGAAGAGCCATACTCACATGTCTTCTTAAAGCGGTTGGCTCGAATGTAGAAATGTCTTGATTATCAATTAATATTTGACCATCTGTAGGGGATAATAGTCCATTGCACAATTTAAGTAGAGTTGTCTTGCCAGCACCTGAAGGGCCGACTAATGTAGTGATTTTTCCTTTCGGGAAAGAACCAGTAATCGATTTTAATATCATCTTGTCATTCGATGAAAAGGTGACCTGTTGAAAATGAATAGCAGGCTCATATAATGTATTCATAAAGTTAAAACTCCTTTATACTAATAGGTAAAATAACTGTAGCATGAAACGAAGGGAAGCTAAATAATATTTTACAGGTAGTAGGTAAATTAAGTTAAGGGGGATAGAGAATGGATGTATTATATGTAGATACATTAACATATGCACAAGGTAATATGTATATCGTTGCTTCAGATGAAGGGCTTGTATATATCGGAACACCGAATGGACCATTTGAAGAGGTGGAAGTGTGGGCAAAAAAGCCATTTAAAGGCTATCGCTTTGAAGAGAATAAAGAAAAGTTACAGCAATATGTTAAGCAATTAACGGCTTATTTTAATAAAGAGCTTACTGAATTTGATGTGCCAATACATGTCAAAGGGACACCGTTTCAACTAGCAGTATGGGATGCTTTGAAGGAGCTACCATATGGTACAACGACAACGTACTCAGATATTGCACACTGCATCGGTAATCCGAAAGCAGTAAGAGCTGTAGGCAGTGCAATCGGCGCCAATCCAATATTGGCGATTATTCCTTGTCATCGTGTAATTGGAAAGGATGGTAAGCTAACAGGCTTTCGTAGTGGACTAGCTATGAAAGAATTTTTACTGGAGCTAGAGAGAGCGTAATAAAGAATCTGCATACCTTTTGGGAAACAGCTCTCCAAAGGGATTGCAGATTCTTGATTTTTGTATTAAAGAAGCCGAAGATTATTAAACACTATACATGTTCCTCTTGGACATTGTTATTTGTTTTACCGAAATGAGTTAAACGATGAGCAAATGTTTCTCCTCGTACGGCAGAGCCTTTGAAGATATCCTGAAACTCATAAGCCGGAGCACCATGTTCGATGACATCTAGACCAGTGACTTCTTCTTCAGCAGAAACACGTAATGGCACAAATGCTTTTATAATAAGTAAACCAGCTGCTACTGAAACGCTAACCCAAGCAATTGTAGCAATAACCCCTATGGCTTGCACTCCTAATAGGCCAAACCCTCCTCCATAAAATAATCCTTGACCACCAATATCAAACAAGCCAACTGCTAGAGTACCCCAAATACCACAGATACCATGGACAGCGATCGCACCAACAGGATCATCGACTTTTAATTTCCATTCAATGAAGCGGACGCCCTCGACCAATAATGGAGCAGCAATTAATCCAATAATGAGTGAACCGACAATACTAACATTAGCGGCACCAGCGGTAATACTTACAAGCCCTGCTAAAGCACCGTTTAATGTGAGTGAGCCATCGATATGGCCATATCGAAATTTCGTATAAAGGGCAGTGACCACAACTCCTGCAGCAGCAGCGAAAAATGTATTTGCGATTACGCTAGGAACAAGTTTAGGGTCAGCAGCTAATGTTGAAGCACCATTGAAGCCAAACCAACCAAACCAAAGTAAAAATACGCCTAAAGCTCCTAATGGAATACTATGTCCTGTAATAACGTTAACACGACCATTTTCATATTTACCGAGACGAGGACCGACCATTACCGCAGCTACAAATGCCGCGACTGCACCTGTTAAATGAACAACGGTAGATCCAGCGAAGTCGATAAAACCAAGATTTGTTAACCAACCTTGGCCACTCCAAACCCAATGACCAACAACAGGATAAACAAGTGACGACATGAGAATAATAACGCCAATATAAGCAAAAATATTAGTACGTTCTGCTACTGCTCCTGATAAAATCGTTGCTCCAGTTGCTGCAAACATCGTTTGGAAAATAAAGAAGGAAAGATCATCTACACCATTTAAGGCAAAGCCACTTGAACCGAAGAGACCGTCAGCTGTATCACCAAACATAATAGCGTAACCACAAAGAAAATAGACAATACCGCCAAGTGAAATAGTTAGGAAGTTTTTCATAATAATATTGACTGCGTTTTTTGAGCGTGTAAAGCCAGCTTCAACCATCGCAAATCCTGCATGCATAAAGAAGACTAAAATTGTACCGAGCATCACCCAAACTAAATTTATAGATAATGTTATTTCATCCATATATATATCGCCCCCTTATTCTACTGCAATTGATCCGACTTCTTTTGTGCGGATACGAATTGCTTGTTCTACTGGATAAATGAAGATTTTACCATCACCGACCTTACCGGTTGCTGCTTTACGTAACAAAACTTCAACAATAGGATCTACTTTTTCATCATCAACAATCATTTCTAATTTCAACTTCAGTAAAAATTCAATTTCGTAGGTATTTCCGCGAAATAAACCTGTACGCCCTAATTGACGACCGCAGCCAGCAATTTCTGTAACACTGAGCCCTGCGATACCTTCCTGTGCAAGTCCGTCTCTGACAGCGCCGAAAACTTCGGGACGGATGATTGCTTCTATTTTTTTCATCAATATCAACTCCTTGAGTAAATTTAATTTACATGTTAAAACGCGATGAAAAACGGCGCAATCATTTTTTGAATATTCATGTTATATTTTATTACATTATATATTTCGAATTTCGAAATAGTTTGCTGAAAAGGTTTTTAAAAGGGGAATGAAAGCGGTACTAAAAAGTATGTCTAAAATGTGAACAATTCAAAATTTTCCGACTATTAATGTGAGGAAATCTAACATTAAAGTAGGAGGATGTAATACGCAAGAATTTGGGTATATAGTGTATACTAGGACTAATTATCAAAGCGGAAGAAGGGGTTTCTTGTGAGATCAAACTATGCAGATGATAGCTTAGCGCTACACACAGACTTGTACCAAATCAATATGGCAGAATCGTATTGGGCTGATGGTATACATAATAGAAAAGCAGTTTTCGAACTATATTTTAGAAAATTACCTTTTGGCAATGGTTATGCAATTTTTGCGGGGTTAGAGAGAATTCTTGAGTATTTACGTGATTTTCGTTTCACTGATTCGGACATTACGTATTTGCGTGAAAAGGTTGGTTATAAAGAGGATTTTATTGAGTATTTAAAAGATATTCGTTTTACAGGGGATGTGTTTTCGATGGTGGAAGGAGAAACGGTTTTCGCTAATGAACCAATTATCCGCATTGAAGCACCTTTAGTGGAAGCGCAGCTAATTGAAACCGCATTACTTAATATTGTGAATTACCAAACCTTAATTGCAACAAAAGCTAGTCGTATTAAACAAATTATAAAAACTGAAGTAGCGATGGAGTTCGGTACACGACGTGCTCAGGAGATGGACGCGGCAATTTGGGGAACGCGTGCAGCATTTATTGGTGGTTTTGCTTCAACTAGTAATGTGCGAGCAGGTAAACTCTTCAATATACCAGTATCAGGTACACATGCACATGCACTTGTTCAGGCCTATAAAAATGATTATGATGCATTTCACTCCTATGCAAAACGTCATCGTGATTGCGTATTCCTTGTAGATACTTACAATACGTTAAAATCGGGTGTGCCAACAGCGATCCAAGTGGCTAAAGAGCTTGGTGACAAAATTAATTTTATTGGAATTCGTTTAGATAGTGGGGATATAGCTTTCTTATCAAAAGAAGCACGTCGTATGTTAGACGAGGCAGGCTTCCAGAACGCAAAAATTATCGTATCAAATGACTTAGATGAATACACAATCTTAAACTTAAAGGCTCAAGGTGCAAAAGTGGATGTGTGGGGAATTGGTACAAAGCTCATTACTGCGTATGACCAACCAGCTTTAGGTGCTGTTTATAAAATGGTCGCTATTGAAAATAACGATGGACAATTAGAAGATACGATTAAAATTTCAGCGAATGCTGAAAAGGTAACGACGCCAGGGCTTAAACATGTATATCGCATTATTGATAGAAAGAATGGTAAGGCAGAGGGAGATTACATTACGATGCAAGATGAAAATCCTCAATCAGAGGAACGAATTAAAATGTTCCACCCTGTTCATACATTTGTATCAAAATTTGTAACGAACTTTGAAGCTAAGAATTTACATCATCATGTGATTAAAAATGGTGAAATAATTTATCAAAATCCTACTTTGGAAGAAATGCGCGAGTATGCAGCTGATAATTTAGAGTTGTTATGGGATGAATATAAACGTGCCATGAATCCTGAGGAATACCCGGTGGATTTAAGCCAAAAATGCTGGAATAATAAAATGCGCAATATTGAAGAAGTAAGTGAAATGGTCAATCGATTGTAAAACGTAAGGAGTGAAGGATAAAATGACATTACAGCAAGAGATCATTAAGGAATTACGTGTACTACCTACAATTGATGCGCAAGAAGAGATTCGCAAATCCATTGATTTTTTAAAGGAATATGCTCGTCGCTATAGCTTTGTAAAGGGATTTGTTCTCGGGATATCAGGTGG
The DNA here is from genome assembly GCF_050280425.1 of Lysinibacillus sp. NPDC093190. NCBI lineage: Bacteria > Bacillati > Bacillota > Bacilli > Caryophanales > Bacillaceae > Lysinibacillus > Lysinibacillus sp. NPDC093190. The sequence continues at coordinate 24,736 of NZ_JBNNVG010000039.1, forward strand.
GCAAGACTCTACGTTAACTGGAAAATTAACGCAGCTTGCGGTTGACGAGTTAAATGCCGAGGCGGGAGAAGCGGAGTACTCGTTTTGGGCTGTTCGTTTACCATATGGTGTCCAAGCAGATGAAAAGGACTGTCAGGATGCGATTGACTATATAAAACCTACGAAAACGTATATGGTCAATATTAAAGATGCAGTCGATGCAAGTGTTAAAGCATTAACGAATGCGGGTATTGATCTAAGCGATTTTGTAAAAGGGAATGAAAAAGCACGTGAGCGAATGAAGGTGCAGTATTCTATTGCTGCTATGAATAATGCTGTTGTGCTAGGGACAGATCATGCTGCGGAGGCAATTACAGGTTTTTACACAAAATTTGGGGATGGTGGTGCGGATTTAATGCCAATCTTCCGTCTCAACAAGCGTCAGGGTAAGCAGTTGTTAGCTGCGCTTGATTGCCCGGAGCACTTATATTTAAAGATGCCAACTGCAGACTTAGAGGAAGATCGTCCTTCATTACCAGATGAAGTAGCTCTTGGTTTAACGTATGATCAAATTGATGATTATTTGGAGGGCAAGGAAATCCCTGAAGATGCTCGTAAAACATTAGAAGGGCATTATTTACGCTCCCAGCACAAGCGCCATATGCCAATTACAATATTTGATGATTTTTGGAAGTAATATTTATAAGGTTCATCACTTAAAGATAAATGATATTTAATGAAAAATATCCCATTGTATATAAGTTGATTGGAGTGGAGGCTGGGCGACTCCTTGGGGATCAGCGTCACAGATGAGACCCTGGAGCGAGCAACGCGAGTGAAGCGGCTCATCGGACGCCCCCAGGAAAGCGCCCAGCCGGAACGGAAATCAACCCCACGCTATGAGTAATATTTGGGAAAAGAGTTATGAGAAAAAGTGAAAAACATTTTTTCTTATAGCTCTTTTCTATTTTTTTAAGCAATTTGGTTCTGTATTATTAAGTTCAAGCATATAATGTCGATATATATACCTACAAAGTTGATAAAAAGTAAAGGAGGGTAATTATTTATGAGGACTTCTAGAGTAAGTGCGACGACTAGTAGTTTATTTCGTAACGAACAACAGTATCTACATGCTGGGGATTTAAGCCATAATTTCGGACAAAATCCGAAACAACAGTTTAAAAATAGTCTGCAAAAGAATAAAGATAAAAAGCATATAAGTAAAACTAGACAAATTCAAGAACAACGTCCTAATAAAATAGCGGCTAGTTATGTGGACAGTTCTTACGATTTACAAATACGCAATGAATTAAATGAAACTGCCGTTAAGCTAAGTCTTGTCAGCAAGCAAAAGAAGCTTCTCAATAGTTACCGCTCTTCTATATAACATCATAAATCGAACTCTCTACATCATTCTGGATGTAGAGAGTTTTTTTATTGGAAAACAAAAGGAAAAAATGAAATCTTTACGAATGTTGTGGACTTTAAATGAGGATAATTTCCGTACACACTACTCGGCTTTCCTGTAGAACAAAAAAATCATTTGTTTCATCTGCGCGAAAGCGAAGCGGCAGCGACAAAGCGCTCAGTCGGAACGGAAATCAACCCCTCATTTTGCCGAAGAGCCATTAAATAGGACCTTAATTTCATTGACCCTGAATGTAAGTTGCAGAAAATAAAAAATATATATTTTTTATTCGAAATATTTGAAGTCAAGATGTTCAATGAATATTCAAGGAAATTTTTCCAATACTTCACAGCTATTTTTAACTTATTTCACAACTTACCTGTAAAGTATTTAGTAGCAATAGAAAAAAAGAAATTGGGGGAAGCAATTGTGAAAAAAATATGGTTACCTGTACTAGCAGTATTACTTTTACTCGCGGCTTGTGGTACAGAAAAAGCACAAGTTAAGAAAGAAGAAACGAAGGAAGATGTTGCAGCAAATGAAGCAGAAGCAAAGGATAAAACTATGCAAGTCGCTTCTTTAGTTGATCCACGTTTACAAGAGCCAAAAGAAGGCACAATGTGTGAAATGTGTAATATGAAAGTATATTTGAAGGACGAAGATATGGGTGAATTCTCTACTCAAGCAATAAAAGAAGATGGAACAGTTGCCTTTTATGATGACATAGGCTGTTTAGTAAATGCCGAGGTTGCAAATAATGAAACGAACGAAAAATTTGTACGTGATTTTATCACAAAAGATTGGGTAAAGGTGGACGATGCAACTATTGTCAAAACAGACCTAAAATCTCCAATGAACTGGGGATATATTTATTTCACCAATAAAGCAGATGCAGACAAATATATCGCTGACAATCCAACTGCACATGTAGAGGAATTACAAAAAATTAAAGACGATGCATTAGAGCGTCGTAATAAGAAGATGAAGGAAAAAGCTGAAAAAGAAGCCAATGGTAAATCTGACTCTATGCATATGGAAGAGATGAATCAGAACGGTCATAGTCATTAGTCGAATGGACTAGGGGGAATCCTCTAGTCTTTTCGTGCTGAACTAGGAGGTAAGGATTGGTGAAAAAAATAGGGTTTGCCTTATTATTTTTCCTATTCATGAGTCAGGCAGTGTACGCCGATTTCGATGTACAGGAGGCAATTAATGGAGCGAAGCCAGGGGAGTCCGTTCATATTCCTGCTGGTCGTTACCGAGGTAATTTTATGGTGACAAAACCGATAACGCTACAAGGTGAAGAGGGAACGGAACTTATCGGTGAAAGAGACAACCCCACACTCCGAATTGAAAACACTGCTAATGTCACTGTGGAAAATATAACGTTATCAGGGAAAAATAAAGCGATCGTTGCTAGTACTGTAGATGGACTTGAGCTACGTAAGTTACAAATTAAAGATGTTCATACAGGTGTCCTTATACAACGTTCCAAAAATGTACACATACATGAGATCAATGTGACTGGTATCGAAGGTCATTATTCAAAAAAAGGTAATGGGGTGGCTGTTTTTAAGAGTGAGAACATCACCATCGAAGGCAATACTATTGAGCAAGTGCAGGACGGAATTTATATAGAAGAGGTCAAGCATATTGTTGTTCAACGTAATAAGGTGACGAGCGGTCGTTATGGTACGCATTTTATGTATACAAGTGATGCTGAAGCACTTTTTAATACATATGATCAGAATGTGACTGGCCTTATGATTATGATGACAACAGACATATTCCTTGAAAATAATATAGTAGCTAATCATTTTGATTTTAATGGCTACGGTATGCTGCTGTATGATGTGCAGCAAGCCAAAATTAAACATAACACGATCAAAAATAATCGAACTGGTGTTGCCATGCAGAAAAGTACAAATATCCAAATTGAAACAAATGATTTTCAGATGAACCAAACAGCCATAGAAGGTACAAAGGTAAGTGATGACACAATGGCTAGTAGTAATAACTTTACAGGTAATATTTTAACGGCGCGCTCCGATAAGCAAGGCTTTCAACTAGTAAGTAATTATTATGATGATTATTCAGGGATTGACTTAAAAGGCAATGGTATCGGTGATATTCCATATGTGGCTGTGTCAAGCTTTGGTCAATGGATGGTGCGTCAGCCTGTTTACCAATATTTCGTGGCATCTCCGAGCGTCATTTTACTGACAGCGCTGGATCAGCAAATTAATAAAACTGAAAAGAACATGCTTGTTGATAATACGCCAAAATTGGCAATAACGCATGTAAAAGAGAAGAACGGGATGAATGTGGTGCAAATTCTATTAGGTTTATTCTTGTCATTAAGTAGTTTGTGGCTATGGAAAAGAGGAATAACAGAATGAAAAAATGGATGATGATTGTCATGCTATGTTGTGGTGTTTTGATGGGGTGTAGTGAAAAAACATATGAGCCTCGTGAAATAGTTAGTGAAACCGATGTTTGTAAAATTTGCAATATGAGTATAGTTCACAGTGCATATGCTGGTCAGATTGCGTTGAAGAATGGTGATTATGAAATTTTTGATGACATTGGCTGTCTGATGGAATATATAGAAGCGAATGGAGAAGGTGAGATTGGAGCAGCCTTTATTAAAGATGCAGCAAAAAATGAATGGATTGACGTTTTTAACGCTGTTTATGTATACAACAAGGATTATTGGACTCCGATGAATTATGGGGTAGTTGCGCTCGATTCGAAGGAAGCGGCACAGGAGTGGATGACTACAGAGGGAGAAGGTCAGCTCCTTGCCTATAAAGATTTACACGATTTTAAATGGGGGATCCATAAGTGATGTATAGCATGCTTATTAAACTAGAATTAAAGCAAATGCTCAGAAGCCGTTGGATGCAACTTGTAGGCATACTTTTCACATTCGTTTTTACAGCTATCATTGTCATTCAGCAAATGGCATTACCTGATGTAGAGGGTTTTACAAGACAGACAGCCTCGTTTTTAAATGTATTGTTGTTTTTATTGCCTCTGTTTATATTAACTATCGGTAGTATGAGTGTCGCTGGTGATGTGGAATCAGGCTGGTTTTCATTATTAAAGACATATCCAATGACACGTACGCAATATATTGCAGGAAAGTATATTGCCTCCGTGCTTGCCTTTTTATTGGTCGTTGTCGTGGCGTTTGGAGTAATTTTAGCGCTTGGTGGATTGCTTGGTGGTGTGCGTTTGCCATTTATTTTTATTATTCTAACTTTGCTATGTATCTTCATTTTTGTGTCATTGGCCATTGCAGTGGGAGCCTTTGCGAAAACAAGATTATTTGCACTATCGTTATCACTTGTTTCTTGGTCCATTTTTTTATTGCTAATCTCTTACGCTTTAATGGCTATTGGAACTGTCGTGGCAGGACATATTCTTCAAAAACTGACGATTATAGCGATACATATTAATCCTGTGGAGTGGCTACGCTTTGGTTACTTTATTTTTACAGATCAGGCTAGTGTGCTTGGACCAGCATTTTTTAAAGTAACGCAGTTTTATTCGTCATCATTAGGTTATGCAGTATACGTAGCTGTGACATTGCTTTGGATAGTATGTCCGTTAGCTTTTACTAGCTTGCTTTTAAAGAAAGGGGACAGAAGATAATGCTATTAGAAACAAAGAAGTTATCAAATATCTATGATAATAATAGAGGTCTTCATGAAGCCTCCTTTTCTTTACAGGCGGGGCGTATTTTAGCGCTTGTAGGAGGAAATGGTGCTGGAAAGAGTACTTTAATTCGCCTGCTAACTGGACAGGAAAAGCAAAAATCAGGAGAAATAATATGGCATAAACCACAAGCTATTCGATACATGCCTGACGATGTGGACTTTCCGTCTATGTTAACAGCAGCAGAAATTTTGCAGCTACTTGCTTCTTTAAAGAAAATCGGTAAAAAAGAACAGGAAGATGTACTAAGACGTGTTGCTTTATGGGATGTTCGAAAGCAAAAAGTGAAGCATTTCTCTAAGGGGATGCGTCAACGGCTTAATTTAGCCCAAAGTTTACTTGGTGAGGGCTCTTTGCTTATTTTAGATGAGCCTACGAACGGTCTTGATCCCTTTTGGATTGCAGAGCTGAAAAAAATGATGCTAGAGGAAAAAACAAGGGGCTGTACTGTAATATTTTCTACGCATTTGCTTGCTTTTGCGGAGGAAGTAGCGGACGATGTATTAGTTTTACATGAAGGAAACATACTTATTTCTGGTGAATTAGAGGAAATACTTTTACAAGAAAATTCATCTTCCTTAGAGAATTTATGGTTAAAAAAATTAAATCTGTAACATTTTGATAGGTAATGACGTTATACTAAAAGATAGGTTTGTTTGAATTGTATTCAGACAAGCCTTCTTTTTCATGCTGAAGCAGTATTACTTTTCTCGATAAGTGCTTAAACTAGCAATAGAGGAACGTCTCATATAATTGTGTTACTAAACATATTTCGTTATTCTTAAAGAAGTTATCATGCAATTCAAACAATTGCTGAGAATGAAATAGGAGGTTTTTTTGATTTATGAATTCACAAATACAAGATGTATTAGAAAATATAGAAAAAGTAATGATAGGCAAAAGAGAGGTTGCAGAACTCAGCATAGTAGCTTTGCTGGCAAGGGGACATGTCTTGCTTGAGGACGTACCAGGTGTCGGTAAAACAATGATGGTGCGAGCACTGGCTAAATCCTTTGATGCACAGTTTAAAAGGATTCAATTTACACCTGATTTATTACCGTCAGATGTTGTAGGGGTATCTATTTATAATCCAAAAACGTTGGAATTCGAGTTTCGACCTGGTCCGATCATGGGTGACGTAATTTTAGCTGATGAAATTAACCGTACATCTCCAAAAACACAATCTGCTTTACTTGAGGGGATGGAGGAAGCATCTGTCACTATTGATGGTAAGACCTTAACAATCAATCAACCATTTTTCGTTATGGCCACTCAAAATCCAATTGAGCATGAGGGAACATATCCGTTACCAGAAGCACAGTTGGATCGTTTCTTACTAAAAATAAAAATGGGTTATCCTTCAAGAGGGCAAGAAGTGGAAATTCTTCGTCGCGCTGAACATGGTAAACCAATTGAAAAAATTGAAGCGGTGCTAACAGTTGCGCAATTAAATGAATTGCAGGAGCTTGTACAGGGTGTGTATGTTGAAGATTCGGTCAAAAACTATATGGTCGAACTAGCGACTCAAACAAGGGAAAATAGCTATGTATATTTAGGCGTAAGTCCTCGCGCAACAATTGCATTAATGAAAGCTTCACAAGCTTATGCATTTATCAAAGGGCGTAGTTATGTTACTCCTGATGATGTTCAATATTTAGTACCGTTTGTTTTTTGCCATCGTCTAGTATTAAAACCAGATGCTCGTTACGATAACGTTACGGCAGAGGAAATTATTGAGCGAATTATTGCGAAAACACCCGTGCCGACTAAGAGGTTTGCAGAGCAATGAAGAAATGGCAAGCTTTAATAGAGAAAAGTAAACATTTCTTATTAGTATCTTTGTTAATGATCATAACGTTTTGTTATGCCATGTTCCAAGGTGGGTTTGTCAGCTGGTTTGTATTTTTTACAGTTAGTCCGTTTTTGCTATACGCATTTATTTTCTTACTGGTGAAAGAAGATATTTTACTAGTGGAACGCAAAATTGATCCCTCTCATGTTGAGAGTGGACAATCTACTAAGGTTACCATTACGGTAGAACGAAAAACACGCTTTCCGTTTGCTTATATGATGATGGAGGAACTTGTGAACAGTGAAGCCCTTGTTCAATCGAGGGTTCAAGGAACGAATACCATTAAGTTCGTTGGCTTCAAGAAAAAATTTAGCTGGAATTACATGTTGGAAAATATGTCCCGTGGCGAGCATCGTTATTTAGGTGTTAATATTGTTTTCTGTGATTTTTTTGGCTGGGCAAAAAAGCGAGTTGTGGCAGAAAAGGAACAAGTCATTTTAGTTTACCCGAGAGTACGCGAGATGAAGTATGCCGCGCTTCAAACAAAATTTGATGTTGGTACAATGATGTCTCCTTATTCGATTGTGAAGGATACATCAATGGCTGTTGGCTTACGTGAGTATGTTCCAGGCGACCGTTTTTCGTGGATTCACTGGAAATCATTTGCGAAAACACAAACATTGCAATCTAAGGAATTTGAAGATCGTCAATCACAGGAGTTAATGTTAGTACTCCATGCCGGAAAGTCTCCGTTATTTGAAGAAAAAATTGAGCTTGTAGCATCGATGCTACAAACAATTGTCGGAGAACGTGGAGATATTTCATTTACTTCAGCTGGTTCCGAAACGAAGGTGTTTCCGATTATCCAAGGTAATAAACAGCTAGATCAAGTAATGCATCATTTAGCTGCTATAAAACCTGCTGAAACTGTCAAATTTCAATTACGAGATCAGCAAGTGTTTAAGCATATTGCAACATTACTGTATGTTACAAGTGAAGTATCAGATGAATTACTTCATTCTCTAGCCACTATGGTGAAAAGCTGTATTTGTTTTGTAGTAGCAGAACAGCCACCTACGCAATCAGAGCTGGCAAAGCGTTATAAGCAAATTCAAGTTGTACATGTAAATCCAACAGATTATTACCATTTGTTCACGGAGGTGATGAAGCCGTGAAAAAATCACTAGGAGATTTTATAGAATTAACGATAGCATACGTAATAATTTTTCTAATTTTACGTGAATGGCTTATTCCTGTAATGCAGCTAACAAATACAAGCTTGATTCATTTATTTTTAGTGTTTATCGGTCTATCATTAGTACTCAGCTTATTTCAAGTACATCCATTGTTGTCGGGATTAGTGAAGTTGGGTTATATTACTTGGTTTATAGTGTTTGTTTATAGTGAAAGTCCCTTTATATCAGGACAGACATTACCATTTCTAATGCATGAATGGAAATGGAATATGACGACTATTCTTTCGGGCGATTTTGGACAAGTATCAGATTCATTTAGAACGGTGCTATTCCTTGCGCTTGTTTGGATGTTAATATACCTAATTCATCACTGGATTACTGTGCGGAAAAATATATTCTATTTCTTCGCGTTAACGGTATTCTTTATTGCCACACTAGATACATTTAGTGACTATGATGGAAAGGTAGCGATTGTTAAAGTTATAGTGCTTGGATTAATCATGACTGGCTTGCTTTTTGTTAAGCGCTTATGGCTTCAAACAGATGCACCGAGCAATGTAATAGGAAAATGGAAACTGGTTATTCCGATGATCGTTTCGGTAATGCTTGTTAGTGCAGTGGCGTTCTTTTTACCTAAAACAGGACCGACCTGGGCTGATCCAGTGCCTTTTATTAAAGGGGTTGCAGGGCAAGGGAATTTTGGAACAGGTGCAAAAACAGTTGGTTACAGCGAGGATGATAGTCGATTAGGAGGACCGTTTCAAGGTGATAATACACTAATTTTTACTGCAGCTTCCCGTGATCGCCATTATTGGCGTATAGATACAAAGGATACTTATACTTCGAAGGGTTGGATTCTTTCGGAGGGGAACTTTGGCAAAAATGTCTATCAAACCAATAGCCCTATCCAAACTTCGTTACAAGTGGGATCTCCTGAAAAAGAAAGTCAAATTCAAATAGACATTGCTTCTCCAATGCCATTCTTATTGCAAACGTATGGCATGATATCTGTTTCTGCCCAAGATTCACCGCTGTTTATTCAGGATGAACACACTGAAAAAATAGCAATAGAACAACAGAATGGCGAGTCGAAATTATTATCTAACTATACGATTTCTTATAGTGAGCCAGAATATAGCATGAAGCAGCTTCAAATGTCTAAAACATCCACGTTAGAAACATTAGATCCGTCCTTTGATCGTTTTTTACAATTGCCAAATACACTTCCGCAACGTGTAGTAAATTTAGCGAATGACATCACAAAGGATAAAGCTTCGGTTTATGATCAAATAAAAGCAGTTGAAAAATATTTTTCATCTCATGGCTTTAGATACGATAAAAAAGAAGTAGCAATTCCAGCTGAGGGTCAAGATTATGTTGATCAGTTTTTATTTGATACTAAAGTTGGTTACTGTGATAATTTCTCAACATCAATGGTTGTCCTCCTACGTTCGGCGGGGATACCCGCACGTTGGGTGAAAGGCTTTGCCCCTGGTAAGCCTGGTCGAATAACAGATGGTTTACAGGAGTATCAAATTACAAATGATAATGCACACTCATGGGTCGAAGCATATGTACCTGGAACAGGCTGGATGGAGTTTGAACCGACAATTGGATTCACAGGGAATGTGAATATTGATTATGATATTGAGCAAGACACTCCTCAGCAGGAGCAAGTACTGCAGCCAGAAAAAAAACAAGAGCAACCAATGAAGAAAGAACAAGCGCCGAAGAAAGAAACTTCTAGCTCAACGTCGTTTAGTTTTGATGCTATATGGACATGGGTGAAAAAGCTCACTTATGTATGGATTGCGCTAGGCGTTTTGATGATCATCGCTAGTATAGCTTTGTTTATGCAACGCAAAACGTGGATACCTAAAATGCAAGTACGAGCATTTCGTAAAAAAGAAGCGGACTGGACAAATTTTGATGCTTCATACCATGTTTTAACGAAGCAATTATCTCGTATTGGATTACGCCGGAAAGATGGTGAAACATTACGAGCATTTGCTACAAGGGTAGATGCATCGCTAGAGACAGAGGAGATGCAAAAACTGACCGCTGTATATGAACAACATATTTATGGCAAGGATAAACAAGAGGTTGATTTTATGGAACTGAAAGAAAGTTGGGAAAATTTAATCAATCGCACTATCGGTTGATTTTGACGGGTACAAAGAGTAAAATGAAAAAAATTATATATGATGAGGATTGCTTTCATATAAGTTCGATAATAAGGTTCGGATGTTTCTACGAGATCACCGTAAATGATTTCTCTATGAAGGTGGATGTTTTGGTTAGGTGAGAAGGTTAGTAAATCACTTTTCTTTGCTACGCATTCGCCTTTATAAATCAAGAGCTTATGAACGCGTAGGAAGTTTTTACTTTCATACGCGTTTTTCTTTGAACATATGAAAAGTCCTTTAAAAATAGTAGAAGAGGTGGAAATATTGTCAGCTAGCCCTTTATTAGAGCAAGAAAAAATCGTCGTTCTTGATTTCGGTAGCCAATTTAACCAATTGATTACGCGTCGTATCCGTGAATTTGGTGTTTTCAGTGAGTTACATCCTCATACGATTACAGCAGAAGAAATTAAAGGTATGAACGCAGCAGGTATTATCTTTTCAGGTGGTCCAAACTCAGTTTATGACGAAAATGCTTTCCATGTAGACCCAGCTATTTTCGAATTAGGCTTACCTATCTTAGGTATTTGCTATGGTATGCAATTAATGGCACATACGCAAGGCGGTAAAGTTGAAGGTGCTGAAACACGTGAATATGGTAAAGCGGAAATTAAAGTAACAACTTCAAACAAGTTATTCGGTAACTTACCAACTGAACAAATCGTTTGGATGAGCCACGGTGATCATGTAACAGAAGTACCTGCTGGTTTTGAAGTAATCGCAACAAGTGCTGCTTGCCCTATCTCTGCAATGGCAAATGTAGAACGTAAACTATATGCAGTACAATTCCACCCAGAAGTACGTCACTCTGTATACGGTAACGACTTATTACGTCAGTTCGTATTCGACATTTGTGGAGCAAAAGGCGATTGGTCAATGGCAAACTTCATTGAACTTGAAATCGCAAAAATCCGCGAAACAGTAGGTGACAAAAAAGTATTATGTGCACTTTCTGGCGGTGTAGACTCATCAGTTGTTGCTGTTCTAATTCATAAAGCAATTGGCGACCAACTAACTTGTATGTTCGTTGACCACAACTTAAACCGTAAAGGTGAAGTTGAGCAAGTTATGAAAACATTCACAGAAGACTTCGACATGAATCTTATTAAAATTGATGCACGTCAACGTTTCATGGATAAACTTGCGGGCGTATCAGATCCAGAGCAAAAACGTAAAATTATCGGTAACGAATTTATTTACGTATTTGATGAAGAAGCGGCTAAACTTGAAGGAATGGACTTCTTAGCTCAAGGTACGCTTTATACAGATATCATTGAATCTGGAACTGCAACTGCACAAACTATTAAATCACACCATAACGTTGGTGGTCTTCCAGAAGACATGCAATTCAAATTAATCGAACCACTTAACACATTATTTAAAGACGAAGTGCGCGCACTAGGATTAGAGCTTGGCCTTGACGAAAAAATCGTTTGGCGTCAACCATTCCCAGGCCCAGGTCTAGGTATCCGTGTACTTGGTGAAGTAACAGAAGAAAAACTGGAAATCGTACGCGAATCTGATTTCATCCTACGTGAGGAAATCGCAAAAGCTGGTCTTGATCGCGACATCTGGCAATACTTCACGGTATTACCTGACATCCGTTCAGTTGGCGTAATGGGCGATGCACGTACGTATGACTATGCAATCGGTATCCGTGCTGTAACATCTATCGACGGTATGACTTCTGACTGGGCACGCATTCCTTGGGATGTACTAGAAAAAATCTCTGTTCGCTTAGTAAACGAAGTAAAACACGTTAACCGCGTACTGTATGATATTACATCTAAGCCACCAGCAACTATTGAGTGGGAATAATCCTCCTCATTTGATTTCGAATAAAAAGCTAGTCTGATTTTTTTTCAGACTAGCTTTTAATTTCCTTTTTTAGCATTAAAAATAAGAAAAGTACACCCATTTCTACGATAAGCGGAACAAAAATAATATTTAAATTGAAGAGAATTATACTCATCAAAATAGCTATACAAATAAATATTGAACTATATCGATAACTTTTTGATTGATAAAAGAATGAGTATGGTAACAAATGTGCACCGTAAATAATTGCATATACAGGTAAGACCCACATTGGTGCTTTAATCAATAGAAGAATACAAATATTAAATATAAAATTTGATTGTTTGTTGCAATCAATAGTCCATTAATCAATGGGTTTTCTTTATAAAATAAATCAACATCTAATATTTTGGCGCAAAGAATCGAAACAGGAAACAACAATGCACCACAAGATAAAATACCAATATTTTTTATCATTAAATCTAAAGGCAACAACGTGATTATTGTGATAACTCCCCAAATAAATATTGAGTCCATTATAAAAGGAAGCCCCTTCTTTTGTTTCTGAGCAATATCATTTAATAGTACTTGTAAGCTTGTATTGAGGTTCATTTCCGTCTTCTTAATTTTCAAGCGATCTATTCAAACTATCCGCTATTTTTTTATTTTCATATTTTGAGAAAAAATAAAATCCTATAATATGACCAATCAACGTTATCACTAAAATTAGCAATAAATAAGGTTTGATAATTGCAAATACTTTCAGTGAAAAAAGATATACACTTCCTATACCACAGAAAAAATTCAAAAAAGTACTAATAGTAATTTTAGATGTTACTTTTAATGTTGAGTAGTTCCACAAATATGGGTAAGCTATACCAAAAACAATCCCCATCAGAACACTAATACCAATTAAATTCCAAATATAAAGAAAGTTGACTATTTCTTCGTGAAGATTAAAAATAGTAATTAAAAAAACAATCCAAATCAACCCCAAAAATGAAACGTATAAAAAGCTATTTTTTAAGTCTTTTATCATATCAATTTCTCCTTAATAGATTTTGCATAATGTCTACTGACAATATACTTATTTTGTTGTTTTGTAATAACTTCCAATCTAGCATGACTTCCCGAAGCAAATGAGTGTATTTGATTCAAATTCAAAATCATTGAATTGTTGATTCTAACCAATCCGAATGATTCTAAGTAAGATAATTCTTTTAAAATCTTATTCAGCAATAGCTCTGTACCATCTATTAAAAAGATTTTGGTAAAATGACCGGATGCTTCAATTGCTTCAATGTCATTGAGTTCAATCATAACCTGACGATTTGTTTTGAAATCTGTTGCGCTTAATGTTATAGATTGAAAAAAATGCTGTTCAATTGTCGAAAGCAATTCTTTATTCGATGGATTACTAATAATCTCAATTTCAGAAGATGGTTGATTGTTTTTCCAAATATAGTTGAATTTCATGTTGATCTCCTTTCTGTTTTAATCGTAGCAACACTTCTCAGAACTTACGATGATTTTTCGTTTTGTTGCAAAAAAAATAGGTTTTGTTACATTGCTATCAGCAAATGTCTTTTTATCGAAAGTGTAGCGACAGCAAAGCGTCACCTACAGATGTTTTTGTACCGAAAGCGAAGCGACAGGTACAGAAGACATTTGTAACTGCCATTTCACTTACGTTACATAAAACATTTGCCGAAAGAAGTTAAAATCCTCTAGAATTCAAATGGATCCTAGGGGATTTTTTATTTTATAACTAACAGTAAAACGTTCAGTCCTGACCTATTTATGTAACGATTTTTTGAAATGTGAACATTAATTAAGAAATTTACACGAACTTTCGTGTAACATTTATAAAAAATGTTCGGAAATAGGGTTGAAATCTAAAAAATGAAATGATATATTACGATTGTAAATTAAATATGTCGTCGTATAATGTCGGGGATAAGGCCCGTGAGTTTCTACCAAGTTACCGTAAATAACTTGACTACGATTTTAGTTATATATACCAATGTATAGACACTAATGAATTTCACACAATAATCGTGGTGAAATATATCGTAGACATGCGACTAGTAGAGTAGTCAGTGTGTCTTTTTTGTTTTCGATATTGAAGACGACCATACGGAGGATTTCTTTAAAATGAAAAAGTATTTCATGTTCGATGAATTAGGAACTAATTATCGCCGCGAAATAATAGGTGGTATTACTACATTCCTTGCTATGGCTTACATTTTAGCTGTTAACCCTGGTATGTTAGAAAACGCAGGAATGGATAAAGGTGCTGTATTCGTAGCTACAGCATTAGCAGCTACAGTCGGTTCTCTTATTATGGGTATATTTGCTAAATTCCCAATTTCCCTTGCTCCTGGTATGGGCTTAAACGCATTCTTTGCCTTCACTGTAGTTGGAGCTTACGGTATTCCTTGGCAGACTGGTTTAACAGGCGTTTTCTTCTCAGGTGTTATCTTTATTATTCTTTCATTAACGGGTATTCGTGAAACAGTAATTAATGCAATTCCGGTACAACTTAAATATGCAGTTTCAGCAGGTATTGGTTTATTTATAACATTTGTAGGTTTACAAGGAGCGGGCATTATAATAGCTAGCCCAGCTACATTGGTGACTTTAGGAACGTTCACTGGTACAACTTTACTAGCTGTATTCGGGATCGTACTTTCAATTATTCTTATTATTAAACTACGTAGTGTTGGTATTTTCTTAGGGATGGTTATAACAGCAATTGTTGGTATGATTACAGGTGTCATTGCACCTCCTACAGCAGTTGTTTCAGCAATTCCGAGTGTAGATTCTACATTTATGGTAGCTTTAGATCCGATTTTTCATGACTTCGGTTCATTATTAAACGTTAAATTTTTAGTTGTTGTCTTAACATTCTTGTTTGTTGATTTCTTTGATACAGCAGGTACTTTAATGGCAGTTGCGACACAAGCAGGGTTAGTAAAAGATAATAAATTACCACGTGCAAGTCGCGCATTGATGGCTGATGCTCTTGCAACAACAATTGGTTCTTTATTTGGTACATCAACAACTACAGCGTATGTAGAGTCAACTTCTGGTGTAGCAGCAGGTGCTCGTTCAGGTTTCTCTGCTGTAGTAACTGCAATACTATTCCTGGTAGCATTATTCTTCTCACCGTTACTTGCTGTGGTAACTCCAGCGGTAACAGCACCAGCTCTAGTTATTGTAGGTGTTCTGATGGTATCCTCATTACGTTTAATTGATTGGGATAAATTCGAAATTGCTGTACCAGCTTTCTTTACAGTAATCATGATGCCTCTTGGTTACTCAATCGCTACTGGTATTGCAATAGGTTTTGTATTCTATCCAATAACAATGCTTTTAGCGGGTCGTAAAAAAGAAATTCACCCTATGATGTATGGATTATTCTTTGTCTTCCTTGCATACTTTATCTGGGTACGCTAATTATAAATACACAAATCGAAATATAAAAAGTACCTGCAATTGTTAGAAAACGAAACTAACAGTTGCAGGTGCTTTTCTTATTGGAGAAATTAAATGCTAACAAAAATAATAAAACTCTTAAAGGTAAGGAAGCTTCATTAACTTCTGCCAGAGAAAATGGAAGCAATTTATGTGAGGGACAGGGGAATTTGAAATACTCGATTAAAGTGCCATTCATACTTGAGATGCTTTTCAATGGAAGCATTTAAGTTTTATACGGTGAAGTTGATTTATATACTATAGAAGAAACTCCTTATTAATTAATTAGAATAGTTTTATTTTAATAATTCACTTGCAAACTTAATATTAAGGTGATATATTTATAAACGTTGTTACGAAATAAACAACAACTTAAAAAATACTAACATGAATGGTTGACATAGAGTTAACAATATGTTAAAGTATAGAAAGTCACTTAAATGTGACGAACTAATGAACCTTGAAAACTGAACAAGCAAAACGTAATCAATAAAGTTTTAAGTAGCTAACCTTGAGTTGGTGAACGAAACAAAATTTTGGACATCAAACATGATGCCAGCAAAACAATTTGAGCTAATCAAATTTCTTTTATGGAGAGTT
>NZ_JBNNVG010000040.1:0-40525 GCF_050280425.1 Lysinibacillus sp. NPDC093190
CTATATCAACAACCGACCAAGAAAATGTCTTGGTTGGAAAACTGCAAACGAGGCTTTTAATGAGCAATTGTTGCACTTAATTTGACAAATCATCTGTTTAATAAATCCTTTCTTGACACTCCTCGAACCTTTCATAACTAAATTCATTGACACAGATTGCTTGATGGGAGCTACAAAGTCTTGTGTTAAGCTACTGGAGTGATTGAGAAAGCATAACAAAAGGACTTGCATATATGAAGATTAATCATACACGCTAGTCCTATTCTTATTAAGGAAGGCTTTCGTTTGTTTAAGAAAAAAGCCTCCAAGTGAATTTAAAAACAGGGTTTTATTGACTCCAAGATTAATAATTCTCGAATATGTTAGACTAAGAAATTACTATTCATAATTCCCCTCTAATACTTCTTCCGTTAATCTTTTCGCATATGGCATTAGTGGCTGAATAATACCTAAATTTCGATTACCGATAAACATAGCAATAACATCTTGTACGGATATGTGAGATACTTCATTTTTCTCGCCTGCTTCAAATAAGATACCAAGAAAGCTTACTTCACCATCTCGCTTGATTGTTCGAATTGAGCCATAATTAAATGCTCCACCAGTAATCAACTTCTTTAAAGCTTTATTTGCTTCATTCCAATCAGCAAATATTTTATCTAGTCGCCCAATTTCTGTTCCGCCATTTCTTCTACTAAATAATACAACCTCGTGAAATTCAACTTCATCTTTATAAGTAGGCTCTGAAAAATAACTTACTCCTATAATAACCCTCATTATACATAATTTGTATTTCGATTAGGATACCATAAAATTGAATGTATTTGTTAAACTAAGCTACGCTACGCTGTTAGAATAATTAGTTGTTTGATGAAGAGAAGCATGTTTGCAAGTGTTGGAGAGGGATGAATGTGTGTGGTACAACAAACACACATCGCTGTTACATTTTGAGCGATACGAGCGTGTTTAAATACTTTAGAAGCTTATTCATTAATTATCCATGATGACACACAGAGGAAACTTGAATAAATTGCCCTATTGGTTAGAGGTTCATAGAGTAGTATTTTGAAGGTCTAAATGTATCAAATTTAAAGTATGTGATTATGTGCAGATAATATAGTAGAGAAACTAGGGTCTTTTCGGCAGGATTTTGAATATTGCTAAGATAATGATGCGACAAGGAGTTATTAACCCAATAAATCCATTATAATGTAAAATAA
Source organism: Lysinibacillus sp. NPDC093190 (assembly GCF_050280425.1). NCBI lineage: Bacteria > Bacillati > Bacillota > Bacilli > Caryophanales > Bacillaceae > Lysinibacillus > Lysinibacillus sp. NPDC093190. Next base: position 1,221 of record NZ_JBNNVG010000040.1, read on the forward strand.
GGTTTTGTTTTGGGAATTAAGGAGGATTAAGTTTTATGAACGAAAATCGTGTTTTAGTTTGGGTTACATATACTTCAATAGCTACATTGCTAACGTTAATTTTAATGATAGTTTATTTAACACTTCTATTTGTTTTAATGATTGATCCAACTTCTTTGACAGTTCATTATTTTGCTGATTTGAATGAGCCAATTGTTGCTCAAGTAATTGAATGAATCGTTCATTTTGGTTAGAAGACACGTTACCCACTGTATTCACCACATTTCGTTCAGTATAAGTCATGGATGATTATACCACTTTGGTGTATAGATTTAAAAGACACCTTTTTCTGATTTCGCAATTGCCTTTGGTTGCTGAAGTGATAAGCCTTCCAACAGCCAACGAAGCTCCTGTTGTGAAAGATTACGCACTTCCTTTTCATCTTTTGGCCATTGCAGTTTACCGTTATCTAATTGTTTATAAAGCATTGCGAAGCCATCACCATCAAAGTACAAACATTTATAGCGGTCTTTGCTCCACCCAGAAAATAAGAAGATGGAATCACTATATGGATCAAGTTTAAAAGAATCCTGAATGAGCGTTGCGAGACCGTCAATACCTTTACGCATATCGGTCTTGCCGCAAATAATGTAGATGTTCTGCACGCTCGTAAAATCATGCTTCATTGATTATTCAACTCCTTAAGGATCGTTTGGATGATGCGCTCATCTACGCCATTAAATAAGCAAATTTTAGCACCAGTTGTTTTAATGATGCAGCTCGGCTCAGGAGCATTTTGTGGTGAAGTTGTTGATGAGGAGTTGTCAGTGATAGGATCTAGTGTCACAGGGACAATTGTTAGTTTGGTAGTTGACATAAAGAAGCACCTCCTTTAATTGATACATTTATCGTACCGGAGGTGCCTGGTTATTTATATGCGTTATTTGATTACGGGCTTACTGTAAAACTTTATATCTTTCTCGAAATACTCTGATACTTGTTGAAATAAACTTTCTTTAATCAGCTTGATTTTTATGATGATTTTTACGATTAAGCTCAGAAAGATCTTTTATAGAAATTAATGAATAGTCATCTCTAATTTTCACTTCAAAAAAGTAATAATTTTTAGTTACTATATCTTTAACTTCTATTTCAAACAACGCCATTCCTCTTCGGTAATTGTTTTTTTTAGATTTTAAATCTTCTCTACCAATGCCATAGTTAGTTTCAATATAGTTTTCCACATAGTTGTATACGATAGCGTTTCGAGATTTAGAATTAAAATAATTGTAACTAACAAAAATAACTACTATACAAAATAATAGATTAAAGATAATTATTTTTTTTTTCATTTTCCTCTCCTTCCGCCATATCAAGTATCAAGACTATATTTATTAATAATTACAATTTTTTAAACTATAAAAATTCGATTTTAGTGTCTTTACCTACCAATTTAACAATAAAGAAATTTTATAATAATACAATTGAGTTAATTTCATAATTCTAATCCCTTTAGCATCAGGGGTTCTGAAACAATAAAAAACGGGCACCTCCCCAAATTCGGTATAATGATAGCGACGAAACTAACATACTGAATGAGGTGAATGCCCTATGACTATTGTAAAACAAATGAGCCTATTTGACATCCAAGAATTATTGGAAATGGAAAGTTCCCGTCGTTTTGATGCGATTTTTGCCACTTTCGACTTACAACCTATTTTTCAGTTATTTTTAAAAAGGACATTGCGTGGTGCCCCTCGTGAACTAAACTATGGTGCGATGATCCAATCACTGATTATTCGCATTGTCGAGCGTATTCCAACAATCAAGGATTTAATCAAACGTTTGGTCAATGACCCTTTATTCCGCTTAGATTGTGGTTTTCTTGTTTCAGATGTTGTGCCTTCTGAAGCGTCTTATTCGCGTATGATCGACGTCATTAGTCAATCAGATGTCCTCGATTACATGCAAGATACATTGATTGAAACAGCCTTTATAGAAGGGTTTCTTTGTGATGAGCACCTCGCGATTGATGCCACGCATTTCGAATCACGCGATGCAGCGAAACCTTCTGAGAAAAAAGAACCTACACCACCCAAAAAACGGGGACGGAAATCAAAAGAAGAACGCGAGGATTGGCTTACGAAACAAGCGGAAATCGAAGCCAATCAATCGACTTATGAAAAAGAAATCAGGCATCAACTCGATGCACCACTGGAGACACTGTGGCAAAATGCGCCCATCGAACCGAATTGGGGCATCAAAAAGAACAGTGACGGCAAAAAAACGTTTGGTTTGGCTTTAAAGGTCATCTCGCCGTGACAACAAAAGGGCAATATATCGTTGGACGCCTCATGACATCTGCCAATTTGTCAGATAGTAAAGCCGCGATTCCTCTTTTAAAGAAAGTAGAGAACCAATTTCCTGAACATTTCACGACCGCTATATTCGATGTAGGGTATGATTATGAACCAATGTACCGTCAACTACATAAGTATCAAATGCGTGCAGTCATTCCCTATAATGTCCGTAATGAAGGCGAATATCCTTGGATTTGATGAGAATTTCAGACCGACATGTGTACGTGAACATAGCTACCGTTACGACAGCTTCGATGAAAAGTACCGCACACTAAAATTCACAAGACCAAAGGAATGTGCAACCTGTCCGTTACGATGGTATAGAACATAATAACGAAAAACCACCTTCATATGAGCGATGTTTAGAATTATTAGATGTTGTATGGTACTTTTTAAAATCAACTGATTCGATGGTGCAATTTGCTGTAAAAGATTTAGCATTTGAGCTTGATGAGGAAAGTGATAAACCATATTATTTTGGCTTAAAATATGTGCAGCAGGAAAGAGATATATTTATTATTAATGGTAAGATACCTGAAAAGTTAATTTATGATGAACCTACACCTAATTCTATTAAAGTAGTATTGGGCGAAGTTAAGGGAGTTAAGGATATAGGTCTTTCTATGGCATATGCAGAAAAAGTACATGAACTACCTCTTGGTTCTATTCATGGAGAAATAATTCTTAGTGATTGCAAAAAAATAAGAATTATCAATAAATTCGCATTCCCCTATTGAGTGAGCAGATGTAAGTATAACAGAATTCTAGTGCAATGCCATAAAATGCCTTGTGAGCGTTTCTGTGAAGTCAACTGAACAATTGGTCAAGTTAGTTCTATTGAGCGTACAGAGCAGGCTCAAGTGTTAAGGAAGCAATAGAATAAGAGAAGCAAAGGAGCGAGGTAAACCAAGTGTCTATCTCGTTTTTTAATTTGAGATGAGTGGGAGCTAAATAAGAAGACGTGAAGAATCGCTCTTTTATTATCGTTGAAATACTTGCTGAAATTGTGTATAGTTTGGAATTAAGAAGGTAAAAAACTTAGTTCTAATTTAGTTTTTTTTTCGTTTATTTCGGAGAACCCATGATATTAGTGATTTCAGAGACAACCGTTAAAGTCTATTTTTTGGTAGCCACCCAGGAACAATCCGTGGTGACTATGCAACAACTGTTTCTCACAACATCATTCACGGTTCTGACTCTCTTGCTTCTGCAGAGCGTGAAATTGGCTTATTCTTCGGTGAAGATTTAGTTTAATTCGCAAAGTTTAATTTGCAAATAGATTAAGCAATCTCAATTTAGTTTGAAATTGCTTTTTTTGTGCTTCGAAATGGAGTGAAGGATAGCTTTGTTAAAGTAACAGATAGAACCCAAGAAACTAAAATACCTACTAAAACAGTGGATAGAATCTTCTAGATACATATAGAATTGTTAAATACTTCTTAGTCATGTAAAATAAAAGATACAATATTCTGATAATTAAGGTTTTTGAATAGTTTATTATTAAGAATATATTTCATAACATTTAAATACATTGGATGATAGGAAACGAGAGAATTGACAATGCAAAGGGGTTTTTTTATGAGAGAAGTAGTGATTGTATCAGCTGTTCGTACAGCAGTTGGCAGGAGTAAAGGGGCATTAAGCAATGTTCGAGCAGATGACTTAGCGGCAGATGTTCTGCAAGAAGTGGTGCAACGGGCAGGCATCAACAAGGATCAGGTGGAGGATGTTATTTTTGGCTGTGTGACGCAAACTGCGGAACAAGGAGCAAATATAGCCCGTACTGCTTTATTAATGGCAGGCTTTCCGGAAAGTGTCCCAGGTGTGACAATCGATCGTCAATGTGGCTCAAGTCAGCAGGCTGTACATTTCGCCGCACAGGCTATTTTAGCAGGCGATATGGACATTGTTATTGCTGGTGGAGTTGAAAGCATGACGAGGGTGTCAATGGGGTCTAACATGAAGGGTGCTCACGCGGGTAAACGATTACAAGACAACTATACAATTATACATCAAGGGTTATCAGCCGAGAAAATAGCGGAAAAATGGAACTTATCAAAGGAGCAACTAAATAACTATGCTTACAATAGCCATAGACGAGCATTAGCTGCAATTGAGGCGGGCCATTTTAAAGAGGAAATACTGCCTGTCCAAGTTATGCAAGAAGACGGCGCAGTTACAACGTTTTCTGTGGATGAGGGACCTCGGGCAGAAACGACAGTTGATAAATTAAATGGACTAAAAACCGTTTTCCAAGAAGATGGTGTGATAACAGCTGGTAATGCAAGTCAAATGAGTGATGGTGCCTCAGCAGTAGTTATTATGTCTTTAGAAAAGGCACAGGAGCTTGATATCCAACCGCTTGCTAAAATTGTTACAAGGGTTGTTGTTGGCTCGGATCCGACGTTAATGCTAACTGGTCCAATTGAGGCAACTAGACAAGCACTAGAACGTTCAGGTCTTACGATAGAGGAAATTGATACGTATGAAGTGAATGAAGCTTTTGCGCCAGTACCACTAGTTTGGTTACATGAAATTGGAGCAGATCAAAATAAATTAAATCCAGATGGAGGAGCAATTGCTTTAGGGCATCCATTGGGAGCGACTGGTACAAAACTGTTAACAACGATGCTATACAGAATGGAACGAGAAAATTTACGTTATGGCTTACTTGCAATTTGTGAAGGTATGGGAATGGCGAATGCCACTATTATAGAAAAAATGTAAAAGGGGTTGTGTTTGATGAATGAAGTAATAGCAGTTGTAACAGGGGGAGCATCTGGTTTAGGAGAGGCTACTGTTCGTAAAATTGTTGTGGAGGGTGGCAAAGCAGTAATTTTTGATCTTAATGACGAGCGAGGACATGCGCTAGTAGAGGAGTTAGGGGAGAATGTCCAATATGCACGTGTTAATGTCACAAAGGAAGCTGATGTAGCGGCAGGGCTTGAGCAAGCAGTAGCAAGATTTGGGTCCATTAATGTCACAGTGAATTGTGCTGGAATTGCTGATGCAAGTAAAGTACTTTCAAAGCGTGGTGTACATGCCCTCGATTTATTCGAAAAGGTAATTTCGGTAAATTTAATTGGTACTTTCAATGTTATTCGCCTAGCAGCTGAGAAGATGCAACATAATGAGCCAAACGAGGATGGTCAGCGTGGCGTTATTATTAATACTGCATCTGTGGCAGCATTTGATGGACAAATAGGACAAGCTGCATATAGCGCATCAAAGGGTGGTGTGACAGCGATGACGTTACCGATTGCCAGGGAGCTTGCTGAAATTGGTGTACGTGTTATGACTATTGCTCCAGGATTAGTAGAAACACCAATGTTTGCATCGTTACCAGAGCCAGCAAGAACAGCGCTTGCCCAAATGACTCCATTCCCTAAACGACTTGGGAAGCCATCAGAATACGCGCTATTAGTCGAAAGTATTATCCAAAATGGTTTATTAAATGGTGAAGTAATCCGCTTGGACGGCGCGATTCGTATGCAGCCGAAGTAGGGATAAACTTGAAGGTGCTCGACTCCAGCAAAATAAGCTAGATAAAAATGACCGAAGGCTAAAATCACCTTCCCGTGATTACGCCTTCGTGAAGCTCTGAAGTGAAAAGTGCTTGTCTGCGGATAGCGAGCCGAAAAAGTTAGCTTGTTTCGTATGTAATTATGGTAGTAGCAGTCAGCCTTGGACGATTCAAAAATTTATGAACAAAGGGGAGCGTTTTTATGCATATGATGGATACACCTTTATTATTAACAAGCTTTTTGGATCGAGCAGAACGATTTTTTCATGCGAAAAAAATATATTCGCGGACAAGTCCTACAACAATTCACGAGTTTACTTATAAAGAATATGTAAAACGAACTCGTAAGCTAGCAGATGCCCTTACAAAGCTGGGAATGGAGCGAGGTATGAAGGTAGGTACCTTTGCTTGGAATCACCATCGCCATTTAGAAGCATATTTTGCAGTACCATGTGCGGGAGCTGTATTGCATATGATTAATATTCGATTAGCACCTGAGCATATTGCTTATGTTATTAATCATGCAGAAGATGAAATATTACTAATTGATGATAACTTAGTACCACTTATTGCACCAATTGTCTCACAGCTTAAATCGGTTAAGCATTTTATCGTAATGGGAGATGCTGTCAAGCTAGAAAACATCCCATTACCGAATGCTCTTTCTTATGAGGCATTACTCGAAGAGGCGAATGATAATTTTAGATTCCCAGAAGATTTAGATGAAAATACACCTGCTGGCATGTGCTACACAAGTGCAACTACAGGAATGCCAAAGGGTGTAGTATATACTCATCGTAGTATTGTCCTCCATACTATGGCAGCAGGAATTTCCGATAGTATTGCAATAGGCGAGGCTGATGTTTTACTACCTGTCGTACCAATGTTTCATGCGAATGCGTGGGGATTTCCGTTTGCTGGTGTATTATTTGGTGCTACACAGGTGCTTCCTGGGCCAATGTTTACACCGCAGCTATTACTTGATTTATTTGAAACATATAAGGTAACGTTGACTGCTGGAGTACCGACAATTTGGCTTGGGGTATTACAGGAGCAACGCAAAAATCCTCGTGATTTGTCTTCAATACGGTTGATTGTATGTGGTGGTTCAGCATCGCCGCTCGGTCTAGTTCGCGGCTTTGAGGAGGAGCTAAAAATTCCTTACATGACGGGCTACGGTATGACCGAGACGTCGCCACTTGTTAGCGTATCGACGTATTTAACACATATGCAAGATTATACGATGGATGAAAAAATGGACGTTCGTATTACGCAGGGAATAACAGTGCCGCTTATTGAGACACGCGTAGTCAATGAAAACGGTGAAGTACCTTGGGATGGCAAAACAATGGGCGAATTGACAATTAAGGGCCCATGGATTGCTGCAGAGTATTATAACGATGAACGAACAAATGAAGCCTTTAAAGATGGCTGGCTCTACACTGGTGATATTGCTGTAGTGACAGTAGATGGTTATATCAAAATTACAGATCGGACAAAAGATTTAATTAAAAGCGGTGGAGAATGGATTTCTTCAGTAGAGCTTGAAAATGCTTTGATGTCACATCCTAAAGTGTTTGAGGCTGCTGTTATAGCCATTCCTCACGAAAAATGGATTGAACGACCTCTAGCATGTGTTGTACCAAAGCCTGAATTTAAGGATTCCATTACGAAATCAGAGCTACTAGAAGATTTACGATCGCAATTCCATAAAACATGGATTCCTGATGATGTTGTATTTTTAAATGAAATACCGAAAACCTCTGTAGGAAAATTCATGAAGGTAAAATTGCGAGAAGAATTAAAGGATTATAGAGTAGAGGTTTAGGAGACTAAAAAATTTTGAAGGTGGTGACTAACTACCTTCATTTTTTACGTAAAAATTTAGGGGATATAGGCTCATCACGTTTAACAAATGGCAATGAGAATATTTTAGCTAAATTAATGAAAGAATGAAAAGAAAAATGAAACTATTTTTTCCATATTGCCGTATAATCATTATTAATGAGAGGATGTGGATGTATTGTCAATTGCGACGATTGCGATTATTGGAGGAGTAATTATTAGTTTAGCAGGGATTTTTACAGATGCACATACAAAAAAACAAAAAATTAAATTAAAGGCTATTGAGATGGAAGTAGAGCTAGAAAAGCTTAGATTAGAAACGTATACGGTGGAGACAGAAAAAATGCGTCTAGAATTAGAGCAGTCCAAAGTGTTATTATTAGAGGAAAAACAAAACTCAATTAAGTAACTTGGATTACATGTGAAAGACTATTTCAGGAATGGCACTTTTCCGCTATAATGGAAATACGTCGTTAGAGGGGAAGAAGACCGCATGTCTGATTATGAACAGTTTATAGAAGGTATAAAGCGCAAGACAGGAATAGATTTAGCGCTATATAAAGAAGCGCAAATGAAAAGACGATTAACATCTCTGTATGAGAAAAAGGGACATCGTAATTTTGTGGGCTTTCTAAAGGCGCTTGAACAAGATCGTGATTTAATGAATGAGTTTTTAGATCGCATGACGATCAATGTTTCCGAATTTTATCGCAATGGGAAGCGTTGGGAAGTGTTACAGAAAAAAATATTTCCGAAATTATTGCAATCTAATAAACGTTTAAAAATTTGGAGTGCTGCTTGTTCAACGGGTGAAGAACCATATTCTTTAGTCATGGTATTATCGCAATTAGTGCCATTATCTCAAATTCAAATCATTGCAACTGATCTAGATGAGAATGTCATTCAAAAGGCGAAATTAGGTGTGTATCCAGAGCGCTCATTAGCTGAAGTGCCGAGTGATATTAAAGCCAAGTATTTTGAGCAAGAAGGTTCCTTTTATAGGGTCAAGGACGAGGTTAAACGTTGTGTGACTTTTAAGAAGCATAATTTACTTAATGATCAATACGATTCTAATTATGATTTAATTGTCTGCCGCAATGTTATGATTTATTTTACTGAAGAAGCGAAGGATCAGATTTATACGAATTTTAGTAAAGCATTGCGCAAGGATGGGATTCTATTTGTTGGATCAACAGAGCAAATCTTTAATCCATCTCGTTATGAGTTTGAAGTCGAAGATACATTCTTCTATAGACGAAAATAGTTAATAATATGAGAAAAGCATTCGTACAATAGACAATATGAATGTCATGTACATATTTTTAAAGCTTTAGACATAGATGAATCGTACGCTTTTCGCTTGTTTTAAGCAAAAAGCGTATTTTTTATTAGTTATCTCGCAACAATGGGCAGTAAGACTCCAACCTCAAAATTTAGCGAAAGCTTAGGTAGGGAATTAACTGATCGGTGAAGACTAATAATAAGTGATGAGATGAAGAATCTATCTTTTTTCAAACAAATCGTTCAGAATATTCTAATTTAATGAAGTGCACTAAAATAACTTCAAAAATGATAGAAGTTGCTGGAATAATTCGAAATTTGCGAACAATTAAAACGAGTCTTAAAAGACATTTGCAAAAGGACTGTTTTTTTAGAGAATATATGTTATAGTGAAAAATACATACTTTAGCGAGTTGAAGGGAGAAAGTGTTTATGCGTTACTTAACAGCGGGAGAGTCACATGGACCCCAATTAACAACAATTATTGAGGGCTTACCATCGCTCTTACCAATTACAACAGAAAAAATTAACCACGATTTAAAACGTCGTCAAGGAGGACATGGACGAGGTCGCCGGATGCAAATTGAAACAGATACAGTGGAAATAGTCGCTGGTGTTCGTCATGGACAAACACTTGGTTCTCCCGTAGCACTCGTAGTCACAAATGATGACTGGAAGCATTGGACAAAAATTATGGGAGCAGAACCGTTAGCAGAAGATGTGAATCCTGAAGATATTAAGCGTCAAATTTCACGCCCTCGTCCAGGACATGCAGATTTAGTTGGAGGCATGAAATACGGACACCGTGATTTACGTAATGTGTTAGAGCGTTCCTCAGCTCGTGAGACAACTGTACGTGTTGCAGTAGGTTCTGTTGCAAAAGCACTATTAAATGAACTAGGCATTTCCATTGTGGCACATGTAACAGAAATCATTGGTATTAAGGCAGACACTTCCTTAGTAGAAGGAAAATCTGCAGATGAAATTCGTGCCATTGTTGAAGCAGATCCTTGCTATTGCGTTGACCCAGAGGCTTCTGCAAAAATGGTAGAGGCAATTGATGAAGCGAAAAAAGCGGGAGACTCAATTGGTGGTGTTGTTGAAGTCATCGTTGAAGGAATGCCAGCGGGTGTTGGTTCATATGTTCATTATGATCGTAAGCTAGATTCAAAATTAGCAGCTGCAATGCTATCTATCAATGCATTTAAAGGTGTTGAATTTGGTATTGGGTTTGAAATGGCACGCCGTAAAGGCTCTGAAGTACATGATGAAATCATTTGGTCAGAGGAAGAAGGCTATACACGTGCAACAAATCGACTCGGTGGTTTAGAAGGTGGAATGTCTACTGGAATGCCAATTGTCGTACGTGGTGTAATGAAACCAATTCCTACATTATATAAACCGTTGCAAAGTGTTGATATTGAAACGAAAGAGTCATTTAAAGCTAGTGTAGAGCGCTCGGATAGCTGTGCAGTACCAGCAGCATCAGTTGTTGCTGAGCACGTTATTGCCTGGGAAATAGCGAATGCAATATTGGAACAATTCCATAGCGATCAATTACCTCAACTAAAAGCTCAAATCGACGAACACCGTCGTTATACAAAGGGGTTCTAATATGCGAGTACCAGTAGCAACGAAATCGCACCAATATGAGGTTGTCCTTGGTCATAAATTTTTAGCAGAGGCAGTAAAAGCATTTGATGATAAGCTTCAAAAAGCGGATAAGCTCATTGTTTTTACGGATGCTAATGTATGGGCAGCGCAAGGAGATTATTTCAAGGCTAATTTCCCTTATCATTTTGAGATCTTTGTCTTACCAGGTGGTGAGGCATGTAAAACCTTCGAACAATACAATGCAGCACAAACATTTTTACTTGAACAAAAATGCTCGCGTAAATCATTTATTTTTGCATTTGGTGGGGGTGCTGTAGGTGATTTAACAGGCTTTGTGGCAGCCACTTATATGCGTGGAGTGCCGTTTATTCAAATCCCAACGACGATTTTAGCACATGACTCAGCAGTAGGCGGTAAAACAGCTATTAACCATCCACTAGGTAAGAATATGATTGGTGCGTTTTATCAACCTGAGGGAGTTATTTACGATACTGTATTTATCGAAAGTTTACCTGAGCGCGAGGTACGTTCAGGAACAGCAGAAGTGATCAAGCATGCGATGATTTCTAATGTAGCGTGGTTAGAGGAATTAATGGCTGCAGAGACAGTTATTCATTTCAACACAGAAGAATTAGCAAAGCAGCTTAGAAAAGGTATTGAAGTGAAGGCGCAAATCGTAGCAGAGGACGAAACCGAGCAATCCGTGCGGAAATTTTTAAACTTAGGCCATACTTATGGGCATGCCATTGAAGCGGCCGCTGGTTATGGAAAAGTAGCGCATGGAGAGGCTGTAATGATTGGTCTCGTATATTGTTTATTATTAAGTGAACGATACGGTGAATTAGACCGTAACTTCACTACAGCATTTTTGCAATTTGCAGTGAAGAATGGCTATCCATTTGAAGCTGTGAAAGAATATACCTTTGAACAGTTAACAGAGTATTTAATGAAAGATAAAAAAGCGGAGTATGGTATTTTACAATTTGTATTGCTGGATAAAATCGGTAAACCGTTCATACAACCAATTGATTTAGCAGAGTGCAGAGAAGTAGATGCCGAATTCCGACAGCTATTAGCGGAGGTGCTTGTATGATTCGTGGACTTAGAGGAGCAATTACAATTGAATCTGACAAGCCAGAGCATGTATGGGATGAGACAGCAAGGTTAGTGCGTGAAGTAGTAGCAGCAAATAATGTGGAAATAGATGATATTGCTTCTATACTAATATCCACAACACCTGATATTACGTCAGCATTTCCGGCACGTGCTGTACGGTTAATGGACGGATGGCAATATGTACCTGTCATGTGTACGCATGAAATGGACGTGCCAAACGCATTGCCACTTTGTATTCGTGTATTAATCCATGCGAATGTGGAAGTGGCACAAAAGGATGTAAAACACTTGTATCTCAATGATGCAGTGAAATTAAGACCAGATTTAGCCCAAGCTAAATAAATAGAGGAGATGTTTGAGATGAAATGGAAACAACAATTGGACGGTATGCAAGCATATAAGCCTGGTAAACCAATTGAAGAAGTGCAACGTGAATATGGCTTACAAGAAGTCGTAAAATTAGCATCTAATGAAAACCCATTTGGGTGCTCACCTAAGGTAACTGCTTATTTACAAAATAATTCAGTAAATCATGCTATCTATCCAGACGGCTATGCGCAAAATTTACGTACAGCTGTTGCAAATCATCTAGGTGTCAAAGAAACACAGCTTCTTTTTGGTAACGGCTCCGATGATATCATTGCAATTATTACTCGTGCATTGTTGTATCCAGGTGTAAACACAGTGATGGCAGACCCATCCTTTTCTCAATACTGGCACAATGCTGAAATAGAAGGCGCAGAGATACGTAAAGTTCCTTGTATCGAAGGTGCACATGATTTAGATGCAATGGTAGCTGCAATTGATGGTAACACATCGATCGTTTGGGTTTGTAGTCCAAATAATCCAACAGGTGTGGTGATACCTGATGTTGAATTGCGTGCATTTTTAGCTAAGGTTCCAAGTGATGTGCTAGTAGTATTAGATGAAGCATATATCGAATACGTAACGAATCCTGGTCACAAAGATACTCTACCGTTAATTGATGAGTTTCCGAATGTACTATTAATGCGTACATTCTCAAAAGCATATGGTCTTGCGTCTTTCCGAGTTGGTTATGCAATTGGGCAACAAGACGTGATTGCTAAACTAGATCCAGTAAGAGCGCCATTTAATAATACAATTTTAAGTCAAGCAGTTGCGACAATCGCGTTAAGTGATCGAGAATATATAAAAGCTTGCCGTGAAGCAAATGAAATAGGTAAAAAACAATATATTGAATTCTGCGAAAAACATAATTTGAAATACTTCCCTTCTGATACGAACTTTATTTTCTTTAATACGAATACTGATAGTGATGTTGTTTTCAATGAGCTAATGAAACGAGGCTTTATAGTCCGTAGCGGAAATGCGTTAGGATTACCTGGGTTTATCCGCGTGACAATCGGAACAGAGGCTCAAAACGAAGCGTTGTTAGGTCACCTTGAAAACGTCCTAAAAGAGCAAGGAGTTTTTGCATGACACGCAACGTGCTCGTTATTGGGCTAGGTCTAATTGGAGGCTCAATTGCCTTGGCATTGCAAAAGGCACCAGAAACAAAAATTATTGGCTATGATATGGATGCGAAAACACGTGAACATGCGAAAACATTAAATATTGTTCATGATATTGTGTCAGACCCCAGAGAAGTTGCAGCCGACGTGGATGTTATCATTTTTGGCACTCCCGTCAACGCAACACTTGAATGGATGGAACAATTAAAAACATGGCCGTTAAAAAATAAAGTAATCGTAACAGATACAGGCAGTACAAAAAAGATGATTATGCAAAAGGCTGGGGAGCTACGTGAGTTAGGCATTACCTTTATTGGAGGACATCCAATGGCAGGCTCACATAAAAGCGGTGTTTTAGCTGCAAAGGCTCACCTTTTTGAAAATGCGTATTATATGTTAACACCGCTCGCCGGTGAAGAAATTGTTAAAATGGCACAGCTTGAAAGTCTATTAAAGTTTACACATGCAAAGGTTGTAAGTGTATCTGCTCGTGAGCATGATCATATGACAGCTGTAGTTAGTCATTTTCCACATGTCGTTGCTGCTTCTCTTGTGCATCAGTTGGGCGGAGAAAATGGGGAATATCCGATGACACGTTCACTTGCTGCAGGTGGCTTCCGTGATGTAACGCGTATTGCCTCGTCCAATCCGATTTTATGGCGAGATATTACATTGCAAAATCGAGATGAGCTTATTGCACAGCTAGAAGGCTGGGAAAAGGAAATGAGTCGTGTAAAGGAGCTGCTTTTAAATGGTAGCTCGGATGACATAGAAACATACTTTGCGGTTGCCAAAGAAGTAAGAGATGAATTACCGATTAGTGCAGGAGCAATGTTCACATCATTTGACTTATATGTTGACGTTCCTGACTATCCAGGGGTTATTTCTGAGGTGACAGGCTTACTTGCAGACGAAGCGATTAGTATTACGAATTTACGTATCGTAGAGTCACGAGAAGACGTTTTCGGGATTCTTGTTATTAGCTTACAAAGCGAAAGTGACCGTGAACGTGCAGCAGCGTGTATACAAAATCGTGCTAATTATGAAACATATATTTCATAGGCAGCCTCGGAAATCTGAATAGGAAATAACAGTTTAAAAGAAAGCGTCGGAATTACGGCGCTTTCTATCTTCATATTGGAGGGAAAAAACCAATGAGTGAAAAAGTATTACAATATGATAAACCTTCCTTACAAGGGACTTTAACGATTCCAGGTGATAAATCTATTTCTCACCGTTCCGTTATGTTTGGAGCTATTGCAACGGGTAAAACGACAGTTGACGGCTTTTTATTAGGTGAGGATTGTTTGAGTACAATTGATTGTTTCCGAAAGCTTGGTGTAAAAATTGATGTGGAAGGAACAAATGTATCCATCGACAGCCCAGGTATTGAGGGTTGGCAAGAGCCTACAGAGGTACTATACACAGGAAACTCTGGTACGACGACACGCTTAATGCTAGGGATTCTAGCTGGATCTAATGTACATTCAGTGATGACAGGGGATGCGTCAATTGGAAAGCGACCGATGCGCCGTGTTATTGATCCGTTACGTCAAATGGGTGCTCACATTACCGGAAGGGCAGATGGGCAATATACGCCATTAGCCATTCAAGGTACGACAGTACAAGCTATTGATTACCACATGCCTGTTGCAAGTGCACAGGTAAAGTCAGCTATTTTACTTGCGGGTTTACGTGCTGAAGGTACTACAATTGTGCGAGAAACTGAAGTATCTCGAGATCATACTGAGAGAATGCTACGTCAATTTGGTGCACAGGTTGATGAGGTGGATGGTGTTATTTCATTAAAAGGAGGGCAAACTCTAACAGGGACGCATGTTTCTGTGCCAGGTGATATTTCATCTGCTGCCTTTTTCTTAGTAGCGGGAGCTATCTGTGAAGATAGTAAAATAACGTTAGAAAATGTCGGAATTAATCCTACACGAGATGGTATCATCGAAGTGCTTCATAATATGGGAGCATCTATAACACTTATGCCGAATGAAGTTAGCCAATCAGAGCCGACAGCAACAATTACAATTGAAACGTCAACATTAAAAGGAACTACAATTGCGGGAGATATGATTCCTCGTCTTATAGATGAAATCCCGATCCTTGCTTTATTAGCAACGCAGGCAAACGGTAAAACTATTATTAAGGATGCCGAGGAGTTAAAAGTGAAGGAAACAGACCGGATAACGGCTGTAGTGGATGAATTGAAAAAACTAGGTGCTAATATTGAAGCAACTGAGGATGGAATGATTATTGAAGGGCCAACTCAATTACGTAGTGCTAGCCTTCAAACCTATGGTGATCATCGTATAGGAATGATGGGCGCTGTTGCAGCACTAATATCAGATGGGTCTGTTACTTTAGATGACGCAGAATGTATTGCGGTTTCTTACCCATCGTTTTTCGAGCATATAGAGGAAGTAATATAAATCTATGCTTGACTCTCCAAGTCTTTTGGGGAGTTTTTTCTTGTTTCGAAAGAAAATGTTTTGTAGCATAAAGGTATTAATGAAAGAATAGGTGAATGACTGTGAACAATGCGATGACTGAAATGATGCAAGCACTTGAACAAGGGGACTTAGCATTAATTGAACAGCTACTTGAAACATTTTTAACGAAGGAGCTACCTGAGGAAATTTATGCGCTATCTGAAGTTTTTATGCAGTATGGATATATGAAGGAAGCTGACCGTGTACTGGAGCATTTACAATTTTTATTCCCAGAAGAGGCACAGTTAAAAATTGATCGTGCAAACGTCTTAATGGAACTTGGCGATGAAGATGAAGCGTTAGATTTTTTATTAGAAGTAGAGGAGTCATCTCCAGAATATCCTCAAGCATTATTAGTATTAGCGGATTATTATCAAATGCAAGGATTATTTGAAGTAGCAGAAATGCGCATCAATGAGGCACTATCTATATTACCAGAAGAGCCATTATTACAATTTGCTAAAGCGGAGCTTTTATTTGAAACGGGTCGTTTTTTAGAGGCTGCGAGATTGTATGAAGATTTGTATGAACAACAAGTTGAATTTGCTGGGGTAAGTCTTGTTGAAAGACTTGCTGAGGTGTATCGTGCAGGAGCTGCCTATGAAACGGCTTTAGATTACTATTTAAAAGCACTTGATGATGAAGTAAAGCCAGATGTTTTATTTGGTGCTGCATATTCAGCCTTTCAATCACAAAAATATGAAATGGCCATTAAACAATTAGAGGAATTAAAAGAATTAGACCCTGATTATTTTTCTGCCTATTTATTACTTGCTGAAAGCTATGCTATGACGGAGGACAATAAAAAAGCATACGCTGCCATTCTGGAAGGATTAAAGCGTGACGAATATGATAAGTCCTTATTCTTATTCGCTGGTAAAATGGCTTTAAAAACTGGCTTGCCAGCTGAAGGCGAGCAGCATCTACGTGAAGCCATTGCTTTAGATCCTGAATACATGGAGGCAGTATTAGCATTAATCTCCGTGTTGTCACAACAAGAGCGTCACGAGGATGTAATAGAATTATTTGAAACGTTGCAAAAAAATGATTTTGAATGGAGCACTTTATACCCATTTGCTGCGGTTGCATATGAAAATTTAGAATTGTACGACCGTGCATACGAATTTTACCGTTTGGCATATAATGATTTTAAGGAAGATGCAGTATTTTTGGAAAGATATGTTTATTTCTTATTAGAGGAAGGAAAGCGTTCAGAAGCTAAAGAAGTACTCGGTCAATTAATAACTATTCAGCCAGGTGAACTTGAGTGGCAAGAGAAGTTAGAAACCTTAGAATTTGAGTAAAGGAGGGAGTGGGTATGACTGCTTCTGTATCAGTTGTCGATAAAAAAGCATTTGTTAGATGGTTTTTAAAAAATTATCAATTGAAACGTCGTGAGTGTGTATGGATATTGAATTATTTATTAAGCAACGATGAGTTATTAACACGAATTCGATTTGTTGAAGAAGCCCACTATTGCCCTAGAGCAATGGTGATGTCAACAGTTGACTCAACAGGTGTGCCATTTCGTTTTTACAAAGGAAATGTAATGACAGCAGATGCCGAGAAATCTTTCCACGATTTACGCTTACATGAACATGAAGATATGTATATACAATTGAATTTTCCAAATGTACCACCAAGTGCACAATACTTAGCAGTTCTTGAAGAAAACCCTTATATGCCGGAAGCACTCATTGTCAGTGAAAAAGATCGTTTACTGGCAGAAGAGCTGCTTTCCAACAGCTTACTCGTATTCCAAGAAGAAAAATTACTCGCGCAAATTGATGAAGCCCTCGATCAGGGAGATGAAGAGCGCTTTTATGAATTGTCTAATTTGTTACAAGCTTTAAAGGAAACGGCTAATTTACATTAGTTTTAGGTAAAAATTGAATGTCCTTTATCTACCTCGATATGATAACATAACAAGTGAATGATTGTTTTCACTTTTTATTGGCTATCCTATTGAAGAGTGGAGAAGGGCATTTTTTTATCTTCATTCAGTGGTACCAAACACCTACTGAACGAAGATAACAATTACTCCAAGGGAAATTGATTTATGCAACATGAGGAGGTTTATGAGATGTATTTTAATGCAAGCGATGTGACATCGTTTATGGCACAGAAGGAATTTATCGATACAGCAATTGTCCCACTCGTAACCATCGATTTAACTTCTGAAAAAATGAAACAGAGTGGTACAGAGGCAGATTTTTTGTTATCGCTCACATCTTTTATCGAACAACAGTTTAAAGGCCGTCTATTACTGATGCCACCATTTTCGTATAGTGCAACATTAAAAAACGAAGATATGCCAAAGCAATTAGAGGCACAATTACATAATGCTGGTTTTAAGCATGTGTTCTTCATTACTTGTGACCATTTTTGGACAAATATTGGAGATGAAGTAAATGTTATTTGGCTACCAGCGATTCCGTTAGAAAGTATGGATAAAGGCGTGAAAAACTCCATTCTCGAAGATCAATTGCGACAAGTGATTCCGATGTTTTCGACCAAATGGGCACAGATTTAACAATTTGTTTCAATAAATGTTCACATTCTCCAGCTTTCCACAGAATGCTATATTGACCAAGCTATGGAGTTGATATATCATAGATATGTCCTAGTATTACTATTTGTAAAAGAATGTCCGTTGGACTGACCTTTAAGTTAGAGGGGGGAAAAAAATGAGTAATAATCGAGTTTCACGTCGTCAATTCCTAAGCTATACACTAACTGGTGTAGGTGGCTTTATGGCGGCAGGTATGCTGATGCCGATGCTTCGTTTTGCAGTTGACCCATTATTACAAAAACATGATGGTGGGAATTTTATAAAGACAGAGCATAAAATCGCTGATATTACTGACAAACCAGTTAAAGTTGACTTAAAATTTGAACAAGTTGACGCATGGTACAAATCAGAAGTAACAAACGTAGCTTGGGTTTACAAAGATGGCGATCAAATCGTTGCATTATCTCCTGTTTGTAAACATTTAGGATGTATGGTGGGCTGGGAGCAAGATTCAGCACATCCGAATCAATTCTTCTGTCCTTGTCACGCTGGACGTTACGAGAAAAATGGTAAAAACGTACCAGGTACACCGCCTACAGGTCCGTTGGATGAATACGAAGTTAAAGAAGAAGATGGTTACTTATCGCTTGGTCCAACTAAAGCAAATACTCTAGTTAAGTAAGGGGGTACAAAACAGTGCTAAATAAAATTTATGATTGGGTCGACGAACGCTTAGATATTACACCTATTTGGCGTGATATTGCCGACCACGAAGTGCCAGAGCACGTGAACCCTGCACATCATTTTTCAGCATTCGTTTACTGTTTCGGAGGATTAACTTTCTTCATCACAGTTATTCAAATACTATCAGGTATGTTCTTAACAATGTACTATGTACCAGACGTAGTGAATGCTTGGAAATCAGTTTATTATTTACAAAACGAAGTAGCATTTGGTGAAATCGTACGCGGTATGCACCACTGGGGAGCTTCATTAGTAATCGTAATGATGTTCTTACATACTCTTCGTGTATTCTTTACAGGTTCTTATAAGAAACCTCGTGAATTAAACTGGATGGTTGGTGTAGGTATTTTTGGTGTAATGATGGGTCTTGGTTTTACAGGATACTTATTACCATGGGATATGAAAGCATTATTCGCTACAAAAGTAGGTATCGAAATTGCTGCATCTGTACCGTTTATCGGTGAATGGATTAAAATCTTATTAGCGGGTGACTCAACTATTCTTGGTGCTCAAACGTTAACACGATTCTTTGCGATTCATGTATTCTTCTTACCTGCAGTATTGTTTGGGTTACTTGCAGCACACTTTATCATGATTCGTCGTCAAGGAATTTCAGGGCCGTTGTAATAGTTCTTGACGGTTCGATGATTTTTTAAAGGAGGGGACATAATGCATCGCGGAAAAGGAATGAAATTTGTTGGTGATTCTCGTATTAAAGCGAATCACAGAATGCCGAACGTTCCAAAGGATTATTCCGAATATCCAGGTAAGACGGAAGCTTTCTGGCCGAACTTCTTACTAAAAGAATGGATGGTTGGTGCTGTATTTTTAATAGCTTATTTAATATTAACAGTTGCACATCCATCACCTCTTGAAGGACCAGCTGATCCAACAAGAGCATACGTGCCATTACCAGACTGGTACTTCTTATTCATGTATCAATTATTAAAATACTCATATGCTTCAGGTCCATATAATGTTATTGGAGCAATTGTAATTCCAGGTCTTGCATTTGGAGCGCTATTATTAATGCCATTTTTAGATAAAAGTCCAGAGCGTCGTCCATCTAAACGCCCATTACCAACAGCGTTTATGTTATTAACTTTAGCTGCTATGTTCTACTTAACATGGGAGTCAGTTGTTAACCATGACTGGGAAGCTCAAAAAGCAATGGGTGCAATTATAGAAGAAGTTGATGTTGATATTGATGAATCACTACCAGGTTTTGCAATTTGGAACGGTGACTCAGGTGATCAAGCTAAAACTTGTATCGGCTGTCACGCTGCTGATTTAAACGGTGGCCCAGCTGCTCCAAAATTGCTTGGTAATACACTAACGGCTGATGAAGTTGAAGATATTATTCATAATGGTCGTGGTGGAATGCCAGCTGGTCAATTCCACGGTACAGACGAAGAAGCGAAGCAATTAGCTGAATTTATTGCGAGCTTAAAGGCTAAGGAATAAGATTTGTTTTAAAAGAGTCAGGAAACTGGCTCTTTTTTTCTGCTAGTCTAATATTGTGACTGTTACAGCTTCAAAAAAGTTCCCGCAAAATATATTTTAGTTCTATAATATTTATGAGGATATACATACTATTTAAGATAGAGGCATATGCCCTACCACTATTGCCGGAAAATTGGCGATTCAAGACCACACAGTGTTTGTGTGAACAAACCGAGGAGGCTAGGCAGTCAGTCGGCGATTATAGAAAAATTGTGGCAAATTAAAGACTAGTTTATACATAATAACAATTAAAAAAGGCATCTTAGTAAAGACAGAAGATAAAGGAGTTTTAATTATGCAAATTTCACGTGCTAACATCTGGTATCTCCTTACGCATAAGTCATTTTTAATACTATTACTTATTATCAATCTATTAGGTACTATTTACGGTTATTATTGGTATGGATGGCAGCTTGCCATCACGAAGCCAATTTTTTATATTTTTGTGCCGGATAGCCCAACAGCGAGCTTATTCTTTTGCTTTGTATTGATAGCTTGGATTATGGATAAAAAATGGCCGTTAATGGAAGTGCTAGCACTTATTACGTCGGTGAAATATGGAATCTGGGCTGATGTGATGAATATTTGGACGTTGATTGAAACTGGATCTATTGGTTGGCAAGGCTGGATGCTTGTGGGCTCGCATTTTGCGATGGCTGTCCAAGTAATTTTGTATCTCGGTAAATATGTTTTTTCATATTGGCATATTGCCGTGGCAGCGGTATGGACATTGCATAATGATGTGATTGATTATGTATTTGGCCAAATGCCTATATATCGAGATTTAGCAGATTATACAAGCTATATTGGCTATTTTACTTTTTGGTTATCAGTTACATGCATTTTCCTAGCCATCTTCTCAATTAGGTGGCGCAAATATTTGCCGAATTAGGTAATTGATTATAGAATTATAGTATCGAAGTTGAAAGGGGTTAGAAAATTGTCAACAAGTATGTATATTGTTTATTTTGCAATAATAATGCTACTACCGCTTTACGCACAGATGAAAGTAAAGGGTACGTACAATAAGTTTGCAAAAGAACGTACAATGAAGGGACAAACTGGTGCAGAGGTAGCGCGTGCGATTTTAGATGCAAACGGCTTATATGATGTACGAGTTGTTCCAACACAAGGTGTGTTGTCTGATCACTATAATCCGGCAACAAAAACAGTGGCTTTATCGGAAAGTAACTTCTACGAGGCGAGTATTGCTGGTGCAGCAGTTGCTGCCCACGAGGTTGGCCATGCCATCCAGCATAAAGAAGCTTATTCAATGCTGACATTACGAAGTAAGCTAGTTCCCGTTGCAAATATTTCATCAAATATGTCTTGGATATTTGTGATGATTGGTATTTTTGCAAGTAGCGCAAATATGTTACTTTTAGGTATCGTATTATTGGCAGCAGGTGTAGTTTTCCAATTAGTAACGTTACCAGTAGAGTTTGATGCATCAAAGCGTGCGTTAGTGCAGATGAATTCTCTGGGGATTATTACAAATGAAGAAGAGCGCCCAGCACGAAAAGTGTTAAGTGCTGCAGCATTAACATATGTTGCCGCAGCAGCAGTAGCAGTATTAGAATTATTACGTTTAGTATTAATTTTTACAAATATGCGAAATGACGACTAATTAATAAACTTGTTGTAGTGGTATTTCACTATAGCAAGTTTTTTAATCCGTTAAACAATGTTTACAATTGATTATATAAAAAAAGCCTACATCCATCGAAAAAGTAAAATGTTTTTTCGTGAGAGTAGGCAGGTTGTTAATGTTAATGGAGCGGTTGTTTTTGGTCGTCTAGCGTGAAGCCTTCTCCTGCAACATCTCGTACTTCTATAATAGATACGAAGGCGTGTGGATCAACCTCATGAACAATAGATTTTAAGCGTACAACTTCATTGCGGCCAATGACACAATAAATAACTTCTTTTTGTTGCTTTGTAAAATGGCCATGACCTTCAAGTATAGTAATGCCGCGTTCCATTCGTAAGGCAATCATCTCAGCAATGGTGCTAGATTTTTCAGAAATAATAAGTGCTCCGCGTGCTGCATATGCTCCTTCTTGAACAAAATCAATGACGCGCGCACCAACAAATACCGCAACGAGGGTATACATCATAGAACGTGCATCTAAAAACGTTAGCCATGATAGGATAATGACAATTGCGTCAAAGATGAACATCGTTTTCCCCATACTCCAGCCAAAATATTTATGCCCAAGGCGAGCCAAAATATCTACACCGCCAGTTGTACCACCGAAGCGAAAGACGATACCGAGCCCTAGTCCAACAAAAACCCCTGCAAAAAGAGCAACAAGTAACATATCGTCCTCTAAATGAATAGTAAATTGATACTTTTGGAAAACTTTAAGGAACACTGAAACAGATAAAGTTCCAACAAGCGTATAAATAAATGATTTTTTCCC
Organism: Lysinibacillus sp. NPDC093190; assembly: GCF_050280425.1. Classification (NCBI taxonomy): domain Bacteria; kingdom Bacillati; phylum Bacillota; class Bacilli; order Caryophanales; family Bacillaceae; genus Lysinibacillus; species Lysinibacillus sp. NPDC093190. The sequence continues at coordinate 24,115 of NZ_JBNNVG010000040.1, forward strand.
AAGTAAACGATAACCAATAATAAACATAGGAATGTTTAAAAGTAAATTCATTAAGGCAGGGTCCCAGCCAAGTGTAAAATAAAGTATGAGTGTAATCCCACTTAGGCCACCTTCACCAAGTTGATTTTGCATGTTGAAGTGGACGAAGCCGAAGCTAAAAATTGCAGCTCCGAGCATTATTGCGATGATATTGCTGATTTTGATCTGTTTTAGCATATGACCTCCTGAAGTTCCAAACAAATGAAGTAGTGCTATCTATTATCTGATATTTTATTGTTTTTGACAACAATGGTGTAAATTTTATACGATGGTAAGTAGGAGTGTGATTTAGATGACAGAACAAGTGACAATGCATGCTTTACAGCAGCGTGTGGATGATTATATAGGACAATTTAAAGAAGGCTATTTCCCACCATTTGAATTACTGGCACGTCTAACCGAGGAGCTTGGTGAATTGTCTCGCGAGGTGCAGGACGTTTACGGGCAAAAGAAGAAAAAGAGTACAGAGGAAACAAACAGTATTGAAGAAGAATTAGGTGACTTTTTCTTTGTTTTAGTGTGCTTTGCAAATGCGCAGGGCATTAAATTAGATGAAGTACTTTTACGCGTTATACATAAATTTGAAACAAGGGATAAAGATCGCTGGACTAGAAAGGATGGAGAATAATGTCAATTCGTGTAGTAATAGCAGGACCTAGGGGAAAAATGGGGGCTGAGGCTGTACATACGGTCATGAAGCATGACAAAATGGAATTAGTAGCTGTACTAGATTATAAGGAAGTAGGAAAAACATTAGCTGATCTGGAGATGTTTCCGGCAAGTTATACGGCTCCAATCTTTACAGATATGTCTGAACTTGTAGAGGCGACTGCACCAGACGTATTGGTAGATTTAACAAGCCCACATGCAGTATATAAACATACTAAAGAGGCCTTGAATTTGAATGTACGACCTGTAATTGGTACAACAGGCTTTACAGATGAACAACTAGTGGAATTATCAGCAATTGCTAAAGAAAAAGAGCTAGGCTGTATTATTGCTCCAAACTTTGCGATAGGGGCAATCCTTATGATGAAATTTGCTAAGGAAGCGGCAAAATATTTACCTGATGTTGAAATTATTGAAATGCACCACGATCAAAAGCTGGATGCGCCATCTGGAACAGCTGTTAAAACGGCACAATTGATTCAAGAGGTGCGAGCACAAAAAATGCAAGGACATCCAGAGGAAAAAGAAACAATTGAGGGTGCAAGAGGGGCAGAATTTGATGGCATGCGTATTCACTCTGTTCGTTTACCAGGTTTAGTGGCACACCAGCAAGTGTTATTTGGCGGAGATGGGCAGCTATTAACAATTCGTCATGATTCGTTAAATCGTAATTCTTTTATGTCGGGTGTAGCATTCTGCGTAGAAGAGGTCATGAAAATGGATCAACTTGTATATGGTTTAGAAAACATCATCTAAAGATTGGGATGGAAGCATTATGAAAATCGCATTAATTGCACATGATCGTAAAAAAGATAATTTAGTACAGTTTGCTATTGCATACCGAGATATTTTAAATGAGCATAAGTTGTTTGCTACGGGTACAACAGGAGAGCGTGTTATTGAAGCTACAGGCTTAGAGGTCACACGTTTTCGTTCAGGACCACTCGGTGGCGATCAACAAATTGGCGCAATGATTGCCAATAATGATATGGACATGGTCATTTTTTTCCGTGATCCTTTAACAGCACAACCACATGAGCCAGATGTTTCTGCACTTATTCGTCTTTGTGATGTTTACCAAGTGCCACTGGCCACAAATATGGGAACAGCAGAAATATTACTAAAAGGCCTACGAGAAGGCTTTGTGGATTGGAGACTGATTCAAGAAAGACGAAATTAAAAAAAGACGTGATTTAGAAAGGATGATAATCGAATGAAAAAGCTAAAAATCGGCATTACCTGTTATCCAACTGTTGGAGGCTCTGGTGTTATTGCAACAGAATTAGGAAAAATGCTTGCAGAGAGAGGACACGAGATTCATTTCATCACCTCAAGCGTACCATTTCGATTGAATAAAATTTATCCAACCGTCTTTTTCCATGAAGTAGAAGTTAACAATTATTCAGTATTTCAATATTCGCCATATGATATAGCATTAGCGAGTAAAATGGCGGACGTGATTAAGGATGAAGAACTAGATGTGCTTCATGTGCATTATGCAATCCCACATGCTGTCTGTGCTGTTTTAGCACGTGAAATGAGTGGGCGTGACATTGGGATTGTCACAACGTTACACGGTACAGATATTTCGGTGCTTGGTCAGGATTCCACTCTTTCACAGGCAATTAAGTATGGCATTGACAAATCTGATATCGTTACGACAGTATCAGAGGCATTAAAGCAACAAACCTATGAGCTTATTGATACAGTAAAGCCGATTAACACGATTTACAACTTTGTTGATGAACGTGAATACTTCCCGCGCAATTCAGGTAACTTAAAGGAGCAATTTGGGATTCAAGAGGATGAAAAAGTGATTATTCACGTATCTAATTTCCGTAAAATTAAGAATCTGCCGCATATAATAGACGCCTTTATGAAGATTCGTGCAAACATGAAGGCAAAGCTGTTACTTGTGGGAGATGGTCCAGAAAAGCATCGTGTAATGGATCAAGTAAAGGAAAGTCCTTACGTGCAGGATGTTCTATTTTTAGGCAAACAAGAAAATTTGGCTGAATTGTATGCGATAAGTGACCTGAAATTATTACTATCACAGCAGGAATCATTCGGGCTAGTCTTACTTGAAGCAATGGCTTGTGGTGTACCTTGTATTGGATCAGCTGTAGGCGGTATTCCAGAAGTCATTGAGCATGGTATAGACGGCTATATAGTGGAATTAGGTGATACGGACGCAGTAGCAGAATATGCCGTGAACCTATTGAATGATGAAGAGAAATTACAACGTTTCCGAGAAGCAGCTATCCGTGCTGTTGATGAAAAATTCCATTCATCTAAAATTGTAGAACAATATGAAAAATTGTATGAAAAGGTTGCTGAAAGAAATCATGCAAAACAATAAAGAATGGCAAGCAGCCTATTCAGTTATTGAACAACTAGAACACGCAGGCTTTGAAGCAGTAATCGTTGGTGGTGCAGTACGAGATGCTATACTCGGTCGTCCAGCCCACGATGTAGATGTTGCAACAAATGCCATGCCAGACGAAGTAAAGTCTGTCTTCAATCACACGGTTGATATAGGGATTCAGCATGGGACGGTACTTGTTATCGTGCCAGCTGGATCGGTGGAGGTAACGACATATCGCACAGATGGTGAATATACGGATCACCGTAGACCAGAGGAAGTGCAATTTGTACGTTCGCTAAAAGAAGATTTACAGCGCCGAGACTTTACGATGAATGCCATTGCGATGCGTCGTGATGGCTCTTATGCTGATTTTTACGGAGGACGCCAAGATATTGAAGCTGGCGTAATTCGAGCTGTTGGTGACGCGCAGAAACGATTTTCGGAAGATGCATTACGAATGCTACGAGCCGTGCGTTTTTCGGCTCAGCTTGGTTTTCTAATCGAATCAGAAACCTTGAAAGCAATGAAGAACAAGGCTGATAATATTTCTTGGATTGCGAGGGAGCGCATAAAGGCAGAGCTCGATAAGCTATGGGTAGGGAAAGATGTTTTTAACGGTATAAGGAAGCTTGAGGAAAGTAGCTTAGTGAATTATTTGAATGGTACTTTTCAAGCTGATGACTGGTATGAATTTAACACGCAGGATAAGCTATTAGGCTGGGCATATTTTGCGGTTTTACAGGGTGATCATTGGCGAGAAGTGCTAGGTGACTATCGTTTATCGAATAAGGAGATGGCATTTGTAAAAGCTGTGTTAGAAGCTTTAAAAGCTTTAAAAAATGGCTGGACGAAAATGGATTACTTTTTATATACACAACAGGAACTAGAGACAGCTTGTTATTTTGCAAAGCTGAGACAGCTTGACGTTCAAATACCACAGCAAAGTATTCATGAAATACAGACGAAGCTTCCCATTAGACACAAGCGAGAGCTCATTGTAAGCGGTACAGATTTAATAAAATGGTCTGGAAAAAAAGGTGGACCATGGGTAAAAGAAGTGTTGCAGGCGATGCTTGAAGCAGTTGTGAATGGCAAGCTTGAAAATGACCGACAACAGATAAAGCATTGGATAGAACAAGATTATTTCAAAAAAGAATGATAAACCTTTATTTTTATCACTTCTGTATTACAAGGAGCCGTCTTTAAAAACAAATAAGACGGTTCCTTATTTATTTAAGCTCTATTTTTTGATTCTATAATATTTTTTTGCTTATCACCAAAAGTTGGAGGTGACATTTGTTAAAACCCTTACCATGAGTATAAGTTGATTGGAGTGGAGGCTGGGCGACTTCTTGGAGATTAGCAATAGAGGAACGAAGGCTAAAATCATCACGTCCTGTGATAACGCCTTCGTGACCAACATCGGTGCCGCTGCCGCTTCGTTAGCACTACGCTTTCGCGCAGAAAACATCTGTTGCCCCAAGCGGCTCATCGGACGCCCCCAGGAAGCTTTGCTCTGCGCGAAAGAGAAGCATCAGCGACAAAGTGCCTAGCCAGAACGGAAATCAACCATTTGTTATGACGGTGATCCAACGATAGTTAAAAATAACGAATAACTAGTGTGTAAAAGATATTTGTTGATAGATTGTGGTTAATTGTCATAATTTAAAGTATGATTAATACAATTGAATCAATATTATGTAAGCAAATAAAAATATAGCAGAGTTTAATAAAGGATTGATTAGCATGAGTATTTCTATGAAGGATGAAATTTTAAAAAGAATATTAGCTGCTAATGGTGAAGCGGTTTCGGGTCAGGAGCTAGCAGATTCTCTTGGAGTATCACGTACAGCTGTATGGAAACATATGCAAACACTGCAGGAGGAAGGCTATACATTTGAAACTGTAAAGAAAAAAGGCTATGTGCTGACTGGCGTGCCAAATAGCTTAAGTCCAACACAAATTGAACTATTTTTAAATACGGAACGTTTTGGACGTGAAATTCATTATTTTGATGTTGTAGATTCAACACAAACAATCGCCCATAAGCTTGCACAGGAAGGCGCTCCGCATGGCACGATTATAATCGGGGAGGAGCAAACTGCTGGTCGTGGTCGTATGGCGCGTCCATGGGAATCTGCAAATGGTACAGGTATTTGGATGACCGTTATAGTAAGACCGGATGTTACTCCTCAGCAAGCTTCATCGTATACGCTTGTCGTAGCAATTGCGGTTACGATGGCTATTAAAACATTATATAAACATATTGAACCAGCCATTAAATGGCCAAATGATTTACTCATTAACGGTAAAAAGTGTACAGGTATATTAACGGAAATGCAGGCTGAGGCAGACCGTGTACAAGCACTGCTGGTAGGTATAGGTATTAACGCAAACCAAGTCGAATCAGATTTCTCTCCAGAAATTACTGATATTGCGACATCTTTACGTTTAGAAGCGGGTGAGGAAATTAATCGTGCAGCCCTTGTTGCATCTATTTTACAATATTTAGAACAATTCACGGATCTATACGTGAAGGAGGGCTTTGCTAGCATTAAAAATCTATGGGAACAAATGTCATGTACCATCGGACAACGTATTGAAGTCACGACTTTACGCGAGCGCTTTGAAGGTATTGCCAGTGGGATTACGGATGAAGGTGTACTACAGCTAACAGAGGATAATGGCACAGTCCGGACAATTTATGCTGGAGATATAAAAATTTTATAGAACATAAACTACAAGCATACTCTGTAAATAGTAGTTGAGTACTTGCTTCTCTGTTTTAATTAAACAAGAACGTATATTATCGATCTGAGAATATACGTTCTTTTATATTTTTCGAGAAAAAAATATTTAAATAGCTCTCTATTTTATTTTTTCTGTAACTTTATTAACATCATTCCATACGTAAATAAGCTCTTCTACTATTTTTCCACCAATTTTTATTTCTATGTTATTGACATATTGTGCACCATAATATTCATAGAAATCACGTGTTTTATTTTCGGCTAATACTTCAACAAATACTTTTTCGTATCCTTTTTGTTTAAAATAGGCGAACATTTCTTTGAGTAGTTGCTTCCCGATTCCCTTTCCTTGATATTCCTCTAAAAGATATATAGAAGTTAAATCAGTTGCATTGGGTATTGAATTAGTTTTGCGCGTGCCACCAGTTGCAAAGCCGATTATTTCATTTTGTTCATTTTCTGCCACCAGTACATAATTCGTAGCATCTGAAATATTTTTCTTCCAAAGTTCTGTTCGCTGCTCGTAAGATAAGTTATTCAAAAAATCATCTGGAAGAATGCCTTTATAAGTTGTTCGCCAACTGTCAACATGTACTTTTCCGATACCTATAGCATCTTCAATGTTTGCTTTTCTAATTTTCATATTGATCACCTCGAAAGTCGCATTTTATTTCCAAGATGAGGGACGTATCTGACCCGATTCACCTCAGATTCTGCTTTAATTAAATATATATTTCTAAAATATGAGTATAGAATATAATAAACAGAAAATTCTTACTAACTTTTAGAGGGAAGAACTGAATCATAAAACTATAAAGGCAGAATCACAAGGGTATAAATTCTACCTTCATAGTGTTTAAAATCAAAATGGTCAAGGAAATCTTTATGATGTTGTGGCACTTTTAATGAGGTGAGTTCTGTCCTAGACTACTCACCATAATCGAACAGAAGTGACAATTAACAGTGACGCGAATATTGGCTACGCTTTTGCACAAAAAGACATCTGTTGTTGCTGTCGCTACGTTAGTACTACGCTTTCGCACAGAAAACATTTGTTGCCCCGACGCCCTCAGGATAGCACCTAGTCGGAACGGGAATCATCCCTTCTTTTTTGGGCTGAGCCATACAAATGCATTTCTGATATTTGGTCCATTATTGTACGTTTGGGATGACATTTTGACTAAAACCTATGTCATGTGAAAAAAGTTGAGTGGAGGCTAGGCGACTCCTCGGGGATTAGCGTCACAGATGAGACCCTGGAGCGAGCACATAGGGGAACGAAGGCTAAAACCATCACGTCCTGTGATAATGCCTTCGTGACCAACATCGTGCTGCTGACGCTTCGCTTTCGCGCAAAAAACATCTGTTGGCCCAAGCGGCTCATCGGACGCCCCCAGGAAGCTTTGCTCTGCGCGAAAGCGAAGCGTCAGCGACAAAGCGCCTAGCCGGAATGGAAATCAACTCCTCGTTTTGCCAAAGCCCTTTATTTTAACCTTAACTGTAAGTCACCGTGTGAAACTGTTACTTTTAGCTGGTTATCACCCTTATATAATTGTGATACTTTGTCGTTTTGATCTTTCTTATCAATTGTAAGATCCCCGAAGTCCGTTTGTAATTCAAAACCAAGTTCACTTTTTTTATTTTGTAAATGAAGTGTAGCATCTCCAAAGTTAGACGTAATAGTGGATTGACCATTTAATGTTCCATCAATGTTAATATCACCATGTTCACTTTCGGCAACGAAGCCATTACTTGAAAATTGTTGTAGCTTCATATCACCAAATGATTGTGTAATCTCTGTTTTATCACCAGTAGTGTCTTTAAATATAATGTCTCCAAAATCTTCAATTAGATTTAACTCCTGATATTTCAAACCACGAATGGTTGTATCTCCAAAATTACTATCAAGGACAACGATTTTCAATTTTACATCTGAAGGAACATAGATTTTGATGGAAGGAGATCTGAAGCTACCAAATCCGAACTCTAAACCATTCTTCTTCTTAGCCTTTGTTTCAACAGTTAATGTATTATCTTTAATACTGTACGTCACATCATCATTATTAATAACATTTGTTTCTAATGCAAAACGATCACTAGTAACAATTTCAACATCACCATAGTGATTGTAAACATTGAGATTAGTGAAATCATCTAGTTTATAGGAATTGTTTACTAGTTTATTGTTCTCTGGTAATTGAATGCCCTCATCATTTAACATAAAACTCCATTTCCCACCAGAGAAATAACCAACTAGAGCTAACAGTATACCAAAAGCAATCATAGTAATGGCAATATGGGTATGTCGAGACGTCATTAGTATCCCTCCTTCCGTTTCTTCATCATTTTATGGAATAGTTTACCTAATGCTTCAACACAAACAACAACGATTGTTTTGATCAAACGAGCAACGATTGGGAAAAGCAGAGTGCCCAGACCTGTTACAATAAAGCCAACGCCCATAAAGAGTAACGCTGTCGGCCAATGCTGAGTTAAAATGAAGAAACCTGAAATAAGTGCAACAATTCCACCGAAAAAGATACTCAATACAGTTGCGATAATCGCAATGATAACACTGAATATAACTGCTCCAAATGAAAAAATAAGTGCTATAGCGACTACAAGTAACGGTAATGAAAGTGGTGCAGATATTATAGCTAGAATGATAAGCCAAATCGCAGACACATTCTTCTTAGTCGAAGTTGAGGTTGCTTCTAAATCCTTTAATGCATAGTCCGCCATTATTTGTGATGCAACATGAGAAGGGGAGCCTAGTTGTTGAATGACCCGCTGTTCGTTTTCCTCTCCTGCTTCATCGAAATATTCCTCATAATAGGCAAGCGCAGCATCAACCTCATGCGCTGGAAGACGTTGTAATTTCCCCCGTAGCTTTTTCAAATAGCTTGCTCTATTCATCATATTTCCCTCCTATAAGTACACAATCAATCTTTTCTTTATACTGTTGCCATTCTTTTAAGAGTTCCAGTAATCGAACTCGACCTTGCTCGGTAATTTGGTAATATCGTCTATTTCTGCCTTGGTAGGGCTGATCGTAGGTTGTTAAGCAATTTGCTTTTTGTAAACGACGTAATACTGGGTACAGCGTAGATTCTGATATATCCATCACGGATTGTATTTGCTGTGTTAATGAGTAACCATAAGCATCCTCTTTATCGACGATGGCAAGTACACAAGCGTCAAGTAAAGCTGAGCCAAGTTGAAATGTCATCTTCTCTCACCTCACAATGTAATACCTATACAAGGTTTTATATTATATGCCGTATAGTATGGTGGAAGTATATTACATATCACATTGAATTGTCAAATTTTAATCAATTATACCTCGGCATAATTGCGTCCGAAATCGGCTTTGTGCTTGCACAAAGAACTCTTTTCCGATTTCCGTGACATCCGCCGGAGGCTTTAACTTCTTTCAGCGGATGTTTGTACACTTGCTGAAAGAAGTTAAAAAGTTCAAACGGAAATTAAAAATGATAGTAGTGTCATTTTTAAATTGACAATAAAAGGTATATGAATTACGATAAAAATGACAATGGTGTCATTTTAAATGTTTGGAGGTAGAAATAATGCCAAAGGTAAGCCATGAATATGTACAGGAAAAGAAAAACAGCATTTTAGAAGCAGCTATAACAGTATGTAAAGTTAAGCCACTTTATGACATTTCGATGAGGGATATTATTAAAGCGTCAGGAGTAAGTCAGGGTGGGATTTATCGTTATTATTCAGACCTGGATGAAATACTTATTGAGGTTATTAATCAAGTAAATGTTAATGCAGACTATAAACATATTATCGATGAAATTACGGATACGAGTAATTCTCCCACAAAAACAATCATTAAATTATTTAATTTTCTTGGAGAGTACATGAAGGAAAACGTATCAACAGTTGGCAAAATCCAATTTGAGCTTACAATTTTATTTGCTAACAATCCAGATAGAGAAAAGAAAATTTTATCGAGCATTTATGAGAGTGAAAGTGGGCAATATTTTATGCAACAAATTTTTCATTCAATCCATAAGGGTATTTCTTCAGGTTGTTTTCAACTTGAGATTTCGATAGAGGATCTATCTACTTTTATAATGACGTCCATTGATGGCATTGTGAGAGACGTTGTCTTGCAAAAATGTTACGGGGTGTTCTCGAATGATCAAGTGCAGTTTGATGAGATTCGTTTGATGAATACACTTTGCAAATCCGTATTATTACTATTGGGTACGAAAGAAGGAGAGGATTAAAGTTGGGAATAGAGGTAAGAAGATTTCTATTTTATACTTTTGCAACGTCTTGGATAATATGGGGCAGTTTAGCCTTCTTAACACAGCTAAATTTGCTGAAGTTTGGCAATGCAATATATATGCTATTGTTTATTCTCGGCGGAATTACTCCTGCAATTTGTGAGATTTGGTTGAAAAAGAAATATTCGACTAAGGAGGAGTTCAAATCATTTATCCATAATGTAAAAAATCTTAAGCATCCTGTATCTTGGTACATATTTGTAATCGGATTGGCATTTGCAGCTTTTTTTTTACCAACGCTATGGGGTGGAGCAACTATGGAGAATCCAATGTATCTGGCGTTACTTGAATTGCCGATCATGATTATTGGAGGAGGGGTAGAAGAAATCGGCTGGCGTGGTTTTTTACAGCCTACATTACAAAAAAGATGGTCTCCCTTCACGAGTACAATTATTGTGGGCGTTATTTGGGCAGTCTGGCATCTGCCATTATGGTTTGTCATTGGATCAAATCAAATGAACATGAACTTCCTATGGTTTTCTCTAATAACTTTAGCGTTATCCTTTTTATTGACGATCATTTACCTATCTACTAAAAGTATTTTTCTCTGTATTATTTTCCACGCTTTAACCAATTCATTTTGGGATGTTTATGTACCAGTTACAAACGTATCGTCTGGTTTATTCACATTATTATTTGCTCTGTTTCTATTTACAGTGTTTGAAGTTTATCGAAAATCAAACTTTCAGAAACGAATGGTTTGAATTTGGTAATAGTTATTGATCGTAATTATTAGAAAATAATATTTGAAGATTACTAGGGGAATCTGTTATAGTATGTGCGAAGGGCAGTATCCTTTTGTGAACGGCACCTTCAAAACGTAAGAACTATTTACAATAAATATCTGCCTTGATCTTTATATGACAGGGACGGAAGAAAACAAGCGTTCAAAAATATAACTTGATTCAATGGAATGGGCAATTCTCTCAAAGAGATTTGATTACGTATCCCATTATTAAGTTATGGCCTCTACTCAACAACAAGAGGTGATTTTTGATAACGAACGAAACACTACCCTTCTGTCCATTTTAGGAACAGAGGGGTTTTTCTGTTTTCTTTCCTTAAAAAAGGGGGACTACATGATGAAAACAACTTCAGATTTTTTAAAGATGAAGGCAGCAGGTGAGAAAATCGTTATGCTCACGGCATACGATTATCCTGCTGCAAAATTTGCCGAGGAAGCAGGCGTCGATATGATTCTAGTGGGAGATTCACTAGGTATGGTAGTACTAGGCTATGATTCTACAATGCCAGTAACAGTAGCCGATATGGTCCATCATGCAAAAGCAGTACGTCGCGGTGCAAAGGATACGTTTGTTGTTGTGGATATGCCATTTGGTTCGTACCACGGTGATGTACACGAGACGTTGAAAACGGCTGTATCCATGATGCAGGAAACAGGAGCAGATGCACTAAAGTTAGAGGGTGCAGACGATGTTCTACCAGCAATTCGTAAATTAACGTCAGCTGGCATTCCGGTGGTAGCTCATTTAGGTTTACTACCTCAATCAGCAGGAGTACTTGGTGGCTACAAAGTTCAGGGTAAAACAGCTGAACAGGCAACGAAACTCATTGAAGATGCAAAAAAATGTCAAGAGGCTGGAGCGTGTGCAGTCGTCTTAGAATGTATTCCGCATCAGCTAACAGAGATGGTATCCGCTAATCTCATTATTCCAACGATCGGCATTGGAGCTGGTGTAGAGGCTGATGGGCAAGTTTTGGTTTATCATGACATGTTAAGCTACGGTTCACATCATGTGCCAAAATTTGTGGAACAGTTTGCTAATATGGGCCAAGAAGCAAGTCGTGGAATTGCTAGTTACGTAGAAGCGGTCAAGGCAGGTACATTCCCTGCACCGAAGCATTTCTTCACGATGAAAGAGGAAGCATTGGATCAGCTATATGGGGGCGTAAAGTAATGAAAGTCGTAACTACAATCCAAGCACTAACCGTAGAAATCCAAGCAGCTAAGCAAGCTCAAAAAACTATTGGACTCGTTCCAACAATGGGTTACTTACATGAGGGCCATTTAACATTAGCGAAAACAGCTCGTGCCGAAAATGATTTAGTCGTTATGAGTATCTTTGTAAACCCAACACAATTTGGGCCAAACGAAGACTTTGAAAGCTATCCGCGTGATTTGCCACGGGATACTGCTTTGGCAGAGTCTGTCGGTGTAGATATTGTTTTCGCACCGAGTGTTGAAGAAATGTATTCGCATGATGGTGGTATTCGTATTCATGCGGGTGAACAGGCAACAATTCTTTGTGGAGCGAGCCGTCCAGGACATTTTGATGGCGTTTTACAGGTCGTATCAAAATTATTTCACCTAGCACAGCCGACACGAGCTTATTTTGGACAAAAAGATGCACAGCAGGTTGCTATTATTGCTACGATGGTACGCGATTTTAATTTCCCTTTAGAAATGCGAGTAGTACCCATTGTACGGGAGGAGGACGGTTTAGCGAAATCCTCTCGTAATGTGTATTTAAGTGAAGCGGAGCGTCTTGAAGCACCAGCAATTAATGAAGCGCTACAGCTTGCTCGTGATAGCTTTTTAGCGAATGGTGATGCAGCGAATGCGCTTGCTAAAGCAAAGGCACACATTGCAGCACGTACACATGGCCATATAGATTATATTGAACTATTAGCGTATCCGGATTTAATACCCGCAACTACTGAGACGGAGCAAGTGCTTTTAGCAGTAGCTGTCTATATTGGTAAAACTCGTTTAATTGATAATTGTATCTTTAATGTGAAGGAAGGATTGTAATATGTTACGAATGATGATGAACAGTAAAATCCACCGTGCTACAGTGACACAAGCAGATTTAAACTATGTTGGATCTATTACGATTGACAAGGATATTTTAGATGCAGTAGGGATGTTACCAAACGAAAAGGTGCATATCGTCAATAACAACAATGGCGCACGTTTTGAAACTTACATTATTGCTGGGGAACGTGGATCAGGCGTTATTTGTGTGAACGGTGCAGCAGCACGCCTAGTACAACGTGGAGATATTGTGATTATTATTTCTTATGTGTATGTAGATCATGAAGAGGCAAAAGATCATAAGCCAACAGTGGCCATTATGGGCGAAGACAATACAATTAAAGAAATGATTACCTATGAACCAGAAGCAACGGTGATGTAATAGGGAGGAAGCATGTACAAATTGTACATGCTTCTTTTTGTGTTCAATCTAAAGAGGCGAAGGGATGCCGATGAGCCAAATATGTGATAAAATTCATCTATCTAATGTGAACTGTGAGTTGAGATGTATGATGGAAAGTCAAAAGTATGCAATTGTTGATTTAGAGACGACTGGTCATTCACCGGCAAATGGGGACCGAATGATTCAAATAGCAATTGTTATTATGAAAGATTGGGAAATTGAGCGCACCTTTACGAAGTTTATTTATCCAGGTAAAGCTATTCCAACTTTTATTCAGGATTTAACGCATATTACGGATGAGGATGTAAAGGATGCCTTGCCGTTTGAGGCACATGCCGACTACATATATGAACTGCTTGCTGATTGTGTATTTGTCGCGCATAATGCGGATTTTGACTTATCCTTTTTACAAGCAGAATTCAAGCGTGCAGGTTTACCGAAATGGCAAGGTAAAAAGATGGACACGGTTGAGCTTGCCAAAATATTATTTCCAATGTCACTTAGCTTTAAGCTAGGTGATTTAGCGGCAGATTTAAATATAGAGCTAACAAATGCACACCGAGCTGATGACGATGCCCGTGCAACGGCTGAGCTCTTTAAACATTGCTGGAGGGAGCTACTCAGTCTCCCACAGCTAACTCTTGAACAAATGCATAAACGCTCATTCAGATTAAAATCAAATTTATCCCAGCTTTTCTTCGAGGCTCTTCAAATTAAACGACAGCATGTAACTGCTAATGAGAATGTCTCCTACTATCGCAATTTGGCCATTTCTGATGGACGAAAAAAGCGTACAAATAACTCGGACATTGTATCGTACCCGCAAACAGCAGCTGACAAAACAGCATTAATGACAAAGGCGATGCCAAATTTTGAGCAACGACCTGCACAATTCGAAATGATGGACACTATTTGGCAGGCGCTAAACGACAAAAGGGAGTGCGTGATAGAGGCCTCAACAGGTATTGGTAAAACAGCGGGCTATCTACTCCCTGCGATTTTATATGCTCGAGCAGTCGATAAAAAAATTGCGATTAGCACATATACGTCACACTTGCAGGAGCAGCTTGTTGAGGAAGAGCTCCCAAAGATTGAAAAAATCCTTGGTACTAAAGTAAATATTGCTGTTCTTAAGGGCATGCAGCATTATATTGACGTTGCACGCTTTGAGCAATGTATGGCTTATGCTGATGAAACTTATGATGATACATTTACGATTTTGCAGATTCTCGTTTGGCTGACCAAAACAGAAACAGGTGTGCTAAGTGAGCTTAATGTATCTGGTGGTGGACAACTATTTTTAGAGAAAATCCGCAAAATGCCCGATGAAAAACCTTCAAAGGGCTTTGATTTCTATGAGCAAGCGTTAAAAAATAGTGAATTTGCCGATTGCATTGTAACCAATCATTCTATGGTACTCAGTGATTTAGTCCGTCAAACACCAATCTTTACACAAATTGACGGATGGATCATTGACGAAGCACATCAATTTATACAATCTGCTATGCAGCAAGACGAAATTGTCTTCTCCTATACGCAGTGGAAGTACATTTTCGGTCAAATAGGAACGATGGAGGAAACTGCTTTGTTCCAGCAATTTAGCCAGGCAGCTAAGAAAAAACAACGTGTTTCTATGCAAAGCTTACAACGACTAGATGCACAATTTATACGCCTGCAACGGACATTCGATGACACTATTCAGCGGGCTGTTCAAAAAATGCAGCAACAAATAAAAGGAAAAAGGGCTAGTAGCAAATGCACTTTATTTTTAGAGGATGTATCGCTAGCAAAAGAACCGCTTTTACAAGTGAGTAAGCTTACACAGCAGTGGCTTGACCTTGCGACGGAAGTAGGGCAGGGTTTTGAAAATAATATTGAGCAACTAGATAAAAATGAGCTCTATATATTATCGGAATGGCATTATTGGATCCGTGAATTAAAAGTGAAAATCGCTGAATGGGAGGAAATTTTCCTATTGCCACAGGATGATAATTCAGTGTGGTTAGAATTTGATTTACGGAGCGTTCCAGGGAGTTTGCACGTCTTTAAAAAGCCTGTTAATATCACGCCTATCATTGAAAAAGTACTTGTACCACTTCGGAAGCAGGCAAGTATTGTGTGGACTTCAGGTACTTTAACTGTGCCAGGCAATGAACGTTTTGTGACGCGTCAACTCGGTATTTCTGATAGTGTGCAAGTAAGAAAGCTCCAAGCGCCACCATCCTATTATGCAGGAGCGAAGGCATTTATTGTCACAGATATGCCCGATATTCAACATGTGTCACAGGATGAATATATTGAAGCGGTCGCCCATGCCATTACACGTACAGTACGGATGACGGAAGGACGTTGTTTTGTCCTATTTACTGCACAGGACATGCTTCGAAAAACAGTGGAGCTTATTCAAGATAGTGAACTCCTTGATGACTATATGCTCTTTGCACAAGGCGTCACAGGTGGTAGTCGTATGCGAATCTTGAAATCATTCCAAAAGTTTAGTCACTCCGTTCTTTTTGGTACTAACAGCTTCTGGGAAGGTGTAGACGTTCCAGGTAATGCACTTGCATCGGTTATTGTTGTACGCCTGCCGTTCTCCTCACCAGAAGAGCCTGTATTTAAGGCACGAGCAAAGCATATTACAGCACAAGGTCGCAATTCCTTTAATGAGCTATCACTACCGGAAGCCATCATGCGTTTTAAACAAGGCTTTGGTCGTTTAATCCGTTCATCACAGGATAAAGGAGCCTTTATCGTTTTAGACCGCCGCATTTCAACAAAGTCGTACGGTAAGGAATTTGTCAAGGCGTTACCACCGATTGATGTTAAGAAATTGCAGCTACCTGAGTTGTTAAAGGAACTTAATAATTGGCAGAAATAGCTGGACCCCCTTTTAGCAGTTTTGTTAAAAGGGGTTTTTCGGATAGGTGGAGGTAGGGAGCGGAGCGAATAAAGAAATCCAAGCTGCAACCAGAGCATAAAAAAGCCCTCGACAAATTGGAGGGCACTGAAAAACTTACGTTTTCATAAAAGCGAACCTTTCTCAGATAAAAATAAGGCACTTCTTGTTCGATTTTGAACAGGAAGTGCCTT
>NZ_JBNNVG010000041.1:0-38435 GCF_050280425.1 Lysinibacillus sp. NPDC093190
GTTGGCGGACCTTTCAGTGTGTCTTTAGACATGGGCCAGTACCCCAGCGTTTCACGCGTAGAGCAAACCACCAGTTAGACTGGTGGTTCTGATTTTAAGAAGCAACTAGCATAATGGGGTGATGCCATTGATTGAACGTAAATTTAATCTTAAACAACAAGCATTCGCAGACTTGTATATCTAGTTAGGTAATGCAACTCAAGCAGCTATTGAGGCTGGATATAGCAAAAAGTATGCAGCAACTAATACAGACAAATTACTAAAAAATACTAACATTGCCTCCTATATAGAAAATCGCATAAAAGACATTCAATCAAAACGAATAGCAAGCCAGAAAAAGTGTTGGTCATGTTATCTGTGATAGCAGTAGGAAATGTGCCAGTAGTGCTAACATCAACAGCTAAAGAGGATTTAAAAGCATTATTAAAACGACATATCAAAAAGGAATTTTAAAGGTGGAACATAGCGAGAAAGTATGTTCAATGACTGATGGTGAAGCTTTTGGATTATTGATTTCAGTTGTTAAACGTACATTATGATAATATTTGAATTAAAAAGTAATGGCACTATTATATTTTAGTAATAAAATTACTAAGCCCAGGCACTCAATTAATTGTTTGTCTGGGCTTATTTTGTCTATTTATCATTCAGTCTATTTAGCTAAAGTTACTATAACAAATTAGAATTATGATGGCTTAAAAATTAGCATTTTTCAAAGATGAATTAAAATTTATAAAAATTATTTAAAGATTAAAAAGTTTTTCATTACTTTTTTGGTCATTTACCCAATAGATGGGTATAATATGAATAATTAGCTATTAGTCTATTAATAACTTTAATGAATTTTAAAGTATGTATATAAAATAGCACGAAATGAATATATTAATAAAGTAACGAATATTATCTAATTGTTGCGCAAAAAGTCGAATGAGGGTGATAAAGTATGCAGTATATTATTTATTGTGACGAATCAGTTAAGAACGGAGAATACTACAGTAATTTTTATGGTGGCGCATTAGTAAGATCTATTCATTTACAAGAAGTAAAAACAGTTCTGGAAAATAAAATTTCTGAATTGAATATAAATGGTGAAGTAAAGTGGCAAAAGGTAACTGCAAATTATTTAGAGAAATATAAGTCTTTAGTAGATGCGGTCTTCGATCTCATAAAACAAGATAAAATTAAAATTAGAATTATGTTTACACATAATGCCTTTATTCCAGTCGGTTTAACAAAAGAGCAAAGGGATAATGAATACTTTTTATTGTACTATCAATTTTTTAAACATGCATTTGGATTGAAATACTCGAATACAACAGGAGAACCAATTTCTATTTATCCATTCTTTGATCAATTACCTGATACTAAAGAAAAGAATCAAAAATTTAAAGATTATATTTTTAATTTGCAATATCAAGATTTCTTTAAAGATGCAAATTTATTCATCCATAGTAAAGATGACATAGCAGAGGCCGTATCGCATCACCACATTATCCTTCAGTGTTTAGATCTTATTTTAGGTTCTATGGAATTTAGGTTAAATGAAAAACATAAAGCAAAACCAGAAGGTCAAAGAAATCGCGGAAAACGAACAATAGCAAAAGAAAAGTTATACAAACATATAAACGCTCATATAAGAGAAATATATCCTAATTTCAACATAGGGGAATCAACTGGAAAGCAAGATGATATTGAGAATTTATGGAAACATCCATACAGACATTGGAAATTTGCTCCTGGTAATAAAACTGAGAACAAACAATATATATCAAAGCATAAAAAAACGGGCCCCGCCATTCCTACGTGAGTAGCTCACGTAAAACGTAAGCCTTCGAAATGACCAAGCCCTTCTAATTAATTACATTGTAGACTACTTAACTAAATTTAGTCAACATATATGTTGCAAATTTGCAAAAAAACATAGGAGTTTATTGCATTATTAATTAATACAACTTAATCAATAATATGTGCAAAAATAAATAAAAGACCAAGAACACTCAAATATTTTAGATCTTGGTCTTTTTTTATTGTCAAAAATAGAACATTAGTTCTAAAATGTGTACAAATAAATGTTCTGTATAGGGGGAGAAAACATGGCTACTAAAACAAAAGAGAAAGAACCAAAACACTTGGATCGTGATGAGTTTGAATTAAAGGAAATAACTTCGCTTTAAATGGAGTGCTGGAAGAAGGGGCTTGTAAAGTACTTCAGTTTATAAAAAGAAGAATATTTATATGATGTATTAACCAGAATGAATGCTTACACTAAAAACAAGAATGATAAAGATTTCCTCACCCATTCCTGTACACACGCTCGCCGTATTTTTATTAGCCTCAATTTTGCCCCATTTAGCCCCAAAACAATTCGATTTTATGCTTTATTATGCGTAGTTTAAAAATACACGAAAATCACAAAGTATCGATATATCAGTGTTTATTGGTGTTTTTAGATATTGCATGCATTCATTCCACATTAAATGTACTAGAATCCTAAGAAAAGCATGTCCGCCGATTGGAGCTTTACAAGTAAAGCCCAATCGGTGACATGCTTTTTGTTTTTTGAATCATCACCGAAAGTTGGAGATGCCATTTGTTAAAAAGTAAGCTATTTATATAGGTTGATTGGAGCGTAAGCGAAGCGGCTCATTGGACGCCCCCAGGAAAGCGCCCAGTCGGAACGGAAATCAACCCCACGCTATTGTGATTGACCTGTTTTTTAGTGTTCTTGCAAATTATTGTTACTTACTACTGCTTTGTTTCTCCCTCAGACTGTCCTCTCTTTGATTGACGATAAACACGCAGTAAATCAAGTGCAAGCAACAGCACGATAATATAAAAAATAGGACTTTTAAAGGATAGACCTATTTGTGATTCGCCACCAAGTAATGTTAGTACAATCCAAAGACCGACTGTATATACTGTTAAGCCAACATAGGCTTTTTTTGAAAGCTTTTTATATCTACCCTTGTCCATCGTGATTTGTACGATTACAAGAGCTATTAGTATAAGAAGGATGATTTTTTTAGACAGTACCTCAGCTGTTGTAGTGTGTGGAAAGAAATCATTGACGAATAGTAAGGTGAAAAATACAAGAATACAAAAATTTAAAATCGTTGAAAGCCTCATGCAATATCTCCTTAGTTGCCATTATTCCCTTTATTGTAACATGGCTAATAATACTTTAAGAGTTTTATTATTTCAAAAGCCAGCCTTAGAAAATTTAGAAAATGTGAAAAATTACGAAACCTTTTCGAGACAACATCCGTATAGTAGGTAATACAATGAAAAGGGGTGAACAACTTGACGCTATTTGGCTATTCACTCGAGCAAATCTTTTTAGTGGGATTAATATTTGGGGGCCTTGCAACTCTTTTATTTACGTTTTTTAGTGATGCTGTCGAGGGCATTGGAGAGGGGCTACCGATTTTTAATCCAAGTGTCATTCTATCTTTCATTACATTGATGTCAGCAACAGGATTTATTTTAGAAAAATTAGCCTTCTTCCCCAGCGTTTGGAACATTGTTGCTGCTTGTATCATCGGAGCTATTTTAAGTGCACTATTTTATTTATTTGTTCTTGTTCCGCTACGATCGGCCGATGTTTCGTTAGCTTATACAGAAGAATCTCTTGGTGGCCAGCTAGGAAAGGTCATTGTCCCAATTCCGACAAACGGTTTTGGAGAGGTAGTTATTGAAACGACTAGCGGTATGATTTCGAAGCGAGCAACAGGTTTTGATAATGAGGCTATCGATTATGATACGACGGTACTTGTTGTAGAAGTGAAGGAAGGAACACTGTTTGTGAGATCTTATGATAAGAAATTTTTATAAAGGAGCGATATTTATATGTCGATGGAGATTTTAATTGTTATAGGGATTGTAGCCTTTGTTTTAATCGCACTAGTTGCACTGTATGTGACAAAGTATCGTACAGCGGGTCCTGATGAAGCACTGATTGTGACAGGTAGCTATCTTGGCTCAAAAAATGTACATAAAGATGAGTCAGGAAATCGTATAAAAATTATCCGTGGTGGCGGTACATTTGTATTTCCAATTTTTCAGCAGGCACATCCATTAAGCTTATTATCTAGTAAGCTTGATGTGACAACGCCTGAAGTGTATACGGAACAAGGTGTACCCGTTATGGCCGATGGAACAGCTATCATTAAAATTGGTGGTTCCATTTCAGAAATTGCAACGGCAGCGGAGCAATTTTTAGGAAAGCAAAAGGATGAGCGTGAAAATGAGGCGCGTGAAGTGTTAGAAGGTCATTTACGTTCAATCTTAGGTTCAATGACGGTTGAGGAAATTTATAAAAACCGTGATAAATTCTCTCAGGAAGTACAACGTGTTGCATCTCAGGACTTGGCGAAGATGGGTCTGACAATCGTATCCTTTACGATTAAAGATGTACGCGATAAAAATGGCTACTTAGAATCACTTGGTAAGCCACGTATTGCACAGGTTAAACGTGATGCAGATATTGCTACTGCAGATGCTGATAAGGAAACACGTATTAAGCGTGCTGAAGCATCGAAAGAAGCTCAAAAGGCAGAACTTGAACGTGCGACAGAAATTGCAGAAGCAGAAAAAGAAAATCAATTAAAGGTAGCAGAATTCCGTCGAGAGCAGGATATTGCAAAAGCTCGTGCAGACCAAGCGTATGAGCTAGAAACGGCACGTGCAAAGCAGGAAGTAACTGAACAGGAAATGCAAATTCGCATTATCGAACGTCAAAAGCAAATTGAATTAGAAGAAAAAGAGATTTTACGTCGTGAGAAGCAATACGATTCAGAAGTTAAGAAAAAGGCTGATGCTGATCGTTACGCTGTCGAGCAAAATGCAGCGGCAGCCAAAATGCGTGAACTAGCGCAGGCAGATGCGGAGAAATACCGTATCGAATCATTAGCACAAGCGGAAGCAGAGAAAATTCGTTTGGACGGTCTTGCGAAAGCGGATGCTGAGCGTGCAAAAGGGGAAACAGATGCGGATATTATTCGTCTTCGTGGTCTAGCAGAAGCCGAGGCAAAACGTAAAATTGCGGAAGCCTTCGAATACTATGGGCAAGCAGCTGTCCTCGATATGATTGTACGTATGATGCCAGAATATGCGAAAGAACTTGCGAGTCCACTTGGCAATATCGATAAGATTACTGTTGTTGATACTGGCGGTGGAGAAGGAAGTGGCGGTGCCAATAAAGTAACGGCCTACGCAACGAATTTAATGTCAACATTACAGGAATCATTGAAGGAGACTTCAGGGATTGACGTGAAGGAACTAATTGAAAGCTATGCAGGTAAGCATACATTGCGTCCTGAGCTAGAGCAAATAGCAGTAGGCTTAGGAAAGCAAGTACCAGCTACAGCTAATGAAATGCAAGACGAGATAAAAGAAACAGTGGAACAATAATAAAAATAGCCGCCTGATATGATATCGGGTGGCTATTTTTGCTTCTATTTTTCCTTCCACTCACTAGCGAGCATACCGTAAGCAACATGGTCAACATAATGATCATACAGCCATTCTGCTGCACGGATCGTTCCTTCTTTTGTAAAGCCTAGTCGCTCAGGGATGGCACGGCTTTTTTCGTTGCCCACAGCAGCACGAATTTCGACCTTATTGAGCTGTAAATCTTCAAAAGCATATTGTAATAATGCCTGTACGGTCTTTGTCATAATACCATGCCCTTGAGCTCCTTCACTGAGCCAATAGCCTATAACAGCAATTTTATTGCTATGATTTATCGTATTAAAGCCAGCAATGCCTACTATTTCATTTCGAAAAATGGTGACAAGAGAGAGGCTGCTTTTAGCTTCGTGTCCTTTTATACAACCTTCTATATAGGCCGTTGTATCGGCTACTTCTTTTGTAAAATCCAGCCACGGCAACCATTCACGTAAATATGCTCGTGAGGCATCTGTTAAGGCAAAAACGGCATTAGCATCTTCTAATTCGATAGTACGTAAGGATAATTCCGGATTAATTGTAATTTGCAATACTTTTCACCTCTTTATTATTTTAAGGCATCATGCATAAAGCCCTTCATCTCACGACTAAGAACTGTTAACTCCTCAATAATTTCACTAAAATCTTGAACGAGCTGAGCCTGTTCGTTCGTTGCGTCATTGATTTGCCCCATATTTTGCTTAAGGTTATCAAGGTTTCTATTTATATTTCGTAGGGATGCTTCAATGTTTTCAGTGGCGCTTGATGTTTCAAAAGAGAGCTTTCTAACTTCCTGCGCTACAATGTTAAAGCCAGCTCCATGCTGACCCGCACGAGCCGCCTCAATAGATGCATTTAAGCCGAGTAAATTTGTTTGGCGAGAAATGTTTTTTACTTAGCGAAAAATGAATACCTAGATGAAATAGAGTTACAGTCAAATATTAAGCAAATTAAAGATTGGTTCCCGTCATGGGGGTGTAAAGTGCCGTTAGATAAAAAAAGACGTATCTTAGCTATTCTAAATGAGAATTAGTAAATTAGGAAGGTGTTTAGATTGAATAAAGTAGAAGATATAAAAAAAGAGATTGAGCGTCTTAAAAACAAAATGGAAAATGGCGGAGAACTCACTTTTTCAGAGAAATATTTTGTACAAACTATAACCTTTTCTTCGGGCGTTTTAATGAACAGTATGGAGAAAGGTTCAGCGTTTTTCTACAATAAGGGAGTATTAGAGGATTTATTTCCGCTAAGTGAAGAACATGATGGACTTATTATTGAAGGAGAAACTTATGAAATAGCGGGGAAATATTACTCTGAATTAGACGAAGAAGTACAGCAAATGATTGTATCTCGTTCAATCTTAACTTACACAGTAGATATGAAGACTACTACGGAAGAAGAGATTGAGGAGCTATATTATCGCTTGAATGATGGATGCCCTTTAACAGTTCAACAAAAGGCAAAAGCGTTAATGGGTGTTGAATGGTCTGCTCGTTTTAATGAGCTAGGGAACCACCGTTTAATTCATGAAAAAGCTGCATTCTCCGAAACGCAATTATAAACAGAAGGACACATCACAGCTATTATTCAAGGAATGATGATGCAAGATCCGGCATTTGACTATAGAAACGTATCATCAACTATTATCTCTAAATATGCTAGTGGCTTTAAGAGTGACAAAGAAAATAAACTAGCTTTATACGAGAAGGTTGTAACTGCAATGGATTATCTTTCAGAAGTGTTTGCTCAGAAGGAGAAAGTTCTACTGAGAAAAGTCCACTTCCCAATGAAGGTAATTACAGCGAGGCAAGCAGTTGAAAATAAGGTTCCTGTTAACGTATTTGAGGGTTGGGTGACATCGTTCAAAACTGCTTTTAAACCAAAAGACAGTTCCATTATAGAAATCCCAACAAACTACTTTTAAGACATATAAGTGAATGAAGTTGAAAACCTAAAAAGGCTTAGGAGATATTCCTAAGCCTTTTTAGGTTTTCAATGAAAGAAAATGTGCAGAAATAATAAAGTTGTTTAATTTTTAATAAAGTCATTTAAAAAATAATATAGTTGTTTAAAAATCCTTATTCCACGAACGGAGCAGGTTAGTGGAAGCAATAGTAATTAGGTTTGACTGGGAAAATTGTCGATGATATTAAAAAAGACACCGAAGTGTCTTATGTTTTTCAAATTAAGCATACCGATAAATTGAAATTTAATTACTTAACATTATGCTTATCTTGGGAGCGAGGTATTTTATCGGTGAGTGTATGCAAACCATGTAATGCTTGCTGTTAATAATGCTGACGAAATCAAAGCTGTAAGAACACTATATGTTTGCCAAATAAGTATCGTTGACCAATCGAAAGCACAGCACAGTATACCCAGGGCAATCGTAGCGATCAGGAAAATAACTGTTACGATTATTCTCTTTTTTGTCATCGGCTGCCGCTCATTAGTTTTCCTTCTGCGTAATCCTAAGAGAAATAGCAAAACGGCCAATAGGCAAAGAATAATTGTGATAGACGACAAAATAATATCCAGAAGCTGTGTGCCGCTTATTTCATATGACTGAGTTAGATTGCCGTCTAATATATCTTTAACTTTTAGTACCAGGTTTATATTGGTATTTGCGCCGTTGCTCAGCAAGCAGACGGCTGTTCGTTCATTTAGCAGTATGGCTACTTCGGTTCTGAAATTTGGATTGCCCCCAGTGTGTTCTATAATCGTTTGGTCGGCGTTTACCGACCAGCCTGCCGCATAATACATATCGTTGACAGCCGAAACAGACATATCACCCCTATGTGATTTTTCGATAACCGTGTGAAATATTTCGGGTATGTCCTGCACGATACCCATCTGTATGCCCATCCAACGCGCCATATCTTTTGTATTAGAAATGATGTAGCCTGCGGGTTTATTCCCAGCATAATCCGGAACTTTAAATGGAGTTGTCATAAAAAAGGAAGAACGGTAGCCCTGTGCCAACTGTCCAGTGGCTTGAGCATCTTCTTTATAAACATACGTCTGGTGAAGACCTAACGGCTGAAATACCTGTTCCCTCATAAAGTCTTCATAGCTTTGTCGCGACACAATCTCAATAACCAAACCCAATACGTCATAATTAACGGTTCCATAGTTATACTGTTCACCGGGAGGGAACGCCAATTCAGCATCCACGAGCATTTCCACAGTCTTTTGCAACATATCCGGTGTATTGCCTTGTGGAATATTTTGAGTATGCCTAATATTTGTTAGACCACTAGTATGGTGAAGAAAGTTATTTAGTGTAAGGCTTTGCATATCAACAGGTTTCCCTTGATACTTTAACGTAAACCAAGGTAAATATTTTTGGACAGGGTCAGTCATTGAGAGCAGCCCTTGCTCTTCCAACAGCATAATACCCATACCGGTAAAAGCTTTACTGACCGAGGCTAACTCATAGAGTGTATTTTCACTTGCAGACAACCCCTTTTCACGGTCTGCATAACCTGAAGAAAAGTAGAACACTTCATCATCAGCAAGTATTGAGATTGACATTCCCGGCACACCTGATATACGACAGGCATCATCTAGCAACGCTTGTATTGCGGCAGATTTCGAATCTGACAACGCATAACTTTGTGTTGCGAATCCTGAGAATAATATAAATATCGTTAATACAAAAACAATAATCTTTTTCATAAACTCTCCTTTTTGAAAAATTAAAAGAGAATAATATAAATAACCTACTTTTACAACTACTAAACTAAATTTTAATTTATCTTTCTATTCACCTATATAATATCAAGTAATTGTGAAGAGTTACACTTAAATGAGCAGATGCGTTAGTTCAATAAGAAGTAAACAACTTTATTATTCATTTTTTAAGTATTATATAAACAGATGGATGTAATTTGAAACAACTTTAAAGAGCCTTGCTACGTAGAATGTAGTAAGGCTCTTAGCTTTTAATAATCAAAATTCAATAACTTTATTATCATTATACAGAAATGTTATGAATATAGCATTGATTTTATGTATTTAAAAAGATTCTTTTGTTAGCGTTTGGCAGTCCGAAAGAAGTAATCAAAAGAATCTTTTTAGTGAGACAAAAGTGGGAAGCTGTAATTGATACATGCTCTCTCAGCCTATGTTTTCATATTAACAAATGTATTCTAAATTGAAAAATTTTGTTCAGTAGGGTGCAAAGCAGTAGAAAAAAGCTCTCTTTTTGATTTACTAAAAATGTTTTATAATTTTTGAAATTAAACGACCCGCTACGCTATGACATGTAATTTGATTGACTGTTCCCGTGATATACAAATCTTTTTGTGGATAGTAAAAGGCAAAAGCGCCAGATTGTCCCCAATGCCCTATTATTCCATTTTTAAAGGAAAACAACGAGATTGGCTGCTTTGCTATCCCCACACCATAATAAAATTGCCCAGGTAAAAGCAAGACAAAATAAGTGCGTGCGATACACTCAAAATTATTTTGTGCAAATTAATTTTACTTATACATTAAAAGAAGCCGTAAATCATCACACCCTACGGCTTGGAAATGTAAAAGAGGGATAGCGTTGTACAATAACAACGAGGGGGCGATGCAATGCAACAGGTTGCTATTCCCTAATCAATTTATGTAAATTAAGTTGAAAACAATAACAACTATAAAAATGTGTGTAAATGAAGAAAAAAGCAGTCTCCTTAAGAAGAGATGGCTAAAAGGCAAGTTAAAGAATTAGAAAAATACAAAACATTTGAGGGAATGTAAATAAAAAGGGAGGCTGGGACAGAACTCGATTATTTTGAAAAATAGCGAAAATAGATAATAACTTTTTCGCTTCGATGAGTAGAGTGTTCCTTCCTAAATCAAAAAAATGTTAGACCGAAATACAATCGGACTAACATTTTTTCTTTTTGTCCCAGCCTCATAAATAATTATCCTTAAGGAGCGTTAGGCGTAAATAAGTCCATAGGGAGTTTACAGGTCCTCAAGGAATAACAGGTTACTTTCATTTTATGTATTAATTAAAGATCCTATTAGGCGTTGTACTTTATAAAAACAAAGTGAATGATATCTCAGTACTTCTACCTTAAGTGGGATATTGACATAAAAAAGGTCAGATAGGTTAAAAGTATAAACTAACTCAAATCGAAGTTTTTGATAGGTAATTAAAAATAAAGGGTCACTTGAAATGAAAGTGACCCTTGTACAAAAGGTAGAAGAAAGGCTAGACATTTACAACTTGCGATTATAAAAAATTAATCATTAAGTTTGTGTAACTAAATCTACAGCTTCTACTACTAATGGAGTTCCAGCAGAAATTGTACCAGTAACACCGTTAAAAGTTAACTCTGTTGCAGAGATTGTATACGATCCACCTTCCTGCAATACACCGTTGATATAGAAATTATAGTAGCCGTTCGTTGCGGCTGGAAAAGCAGCCGCAGCAGCTCCTGTATCGTCTACAAAGTTAGCGACAGGGATAGTAGTACCATTAGTAACCGCTAAATCTGCTGCTAAGACATCAAAAAATCTTGTCGAAGTCCCAGTGACGTTTACATGAATATTAATAATTGAAAGTGCCATTTTTTCACCTCCTTTCAAGGGGAAAGAGTATATTTTAAGTAGATTTTTACGCCGCGCTCGTTGTGAATCCCAATGATTCTATAATGATTGGAGTTCCAGCGAAAATCGTTGCATTAAATGGGTTAAGGGTTAATGAATCTGGAGTTACCTTATATGCGCCGCCCTCTTGCATTACAGCATTAATGTAAAGATTGACGTAGCCGTTAGGATTAAAAAGTGTAAATTCGGTTACTGGATCGCCATTATCATCTGTAAATAAATTAGCTGGAAGGGTTGCTCCATTTGTTAGATCAATATCTTCTGTAACAATATAGAAATATCTATTTATCGTTGGAATAATTGTTCCGCCAGGGATAACCACTGGAGGAGGTTGAATAGAACATATGTCGACAGCTTTTATACGGGGCCAAAGAACTCGGTTATTTTCACAACAACTGTCACTAATCAATTTTTGTGGGTCCATTTTTTTGTCACCTCCATTCCGTAATATGTTAGTAACCCCGTAAGTTATAGGCGTTTGTTACTTATTAATTGAGAAAACTGTTCATTCACTAATATTCTATGAATTAATGTTGGAAGGTGATTGGTAATATGTCTATTAAAGAGAAATAAATAATATTTTTAATGAAAAGATGGGATTTTTTAAATACCTAAAATCAAAGGAAAGCTATGAAAATAGAATCTTGAAGAAGTACAAGGGAGATAGTACTGAACAATTTGAGTATATTGTTCTGGTGGCTAAGCATTTTTGGAGGTTTTCAAGTAAAGAAAAGTTATAAATATAGCATTGTTTGATGTATTTAAAAAGATTCTTTTGTAGGCGTTCGGTACACCTAAGATATGCATAAAAGAACCTTTTTTGAGTTGCAGGAGAAGGTTTCGACAATAATTTTGAAGTTAAAAAGGAAACAAAAAAAACCCAGTGTAATACTGGGGGGAAAAGAAGAAACCAGAATCATATTTAATTGAATGTTCCATTTTTAGTCCAAATAAATAAATGAATAAAGTAAAAGAAACAGACAAAGAGATAGTTCCAGCTATTGTTTTCAATTAAAAACCACCTTTTTAAGAAATAGTTAAAAATACTGTAGAATCAATCATATTGATTCCTAATATTTGTTAAATACATCATACAATATGGCGCTTAATAAAAGAAACTTTAAAGAGGCTGGGACAAAAAGAAAAAATGTTAGACCGAATGTATTTCGGTCTAACATTTTTTTGATTTAGGAAGGAACACTCTACTCATCGAAGCGAAAAAGTTATTATCTATTTTTGCTATTTTTCAAAATAATCGAGCTCTGTCCCAGCCTCTAAGTAACAAATGAGGGGAGGATGTGACGGTCAACCAACGCCACAACCTTAACCTAATAAGTGCGTGCGAAACACTCAATATTAATTTGTGCAAATTAAGGTTACCTATACATTAAAAAAGCTGCAGCATCATCACACCCTACGGATTGGGAAAATGCAGAAGGCTAATTATGTATGTTATGGAGGGATAGCGTTGTGCAATAACAACTTGGGGCGATGCAATGCAACAGGTTGCCATCTCGAAATAAGTGTATGTACTAGTATTAAAAACATTACAAGTATATGGATAAAATAGAGCCATCTCCTTAGGGGGAAATGGCTAATATGATAAAAAGAGTGAAAAGAAGGAGTTGCTAAGCGAATTTGCTTAACACTATTATATATATGCTGTAATAGCAGGTTTTGTATAGTGGATGACCTAGAAAATCAAATTAAACCTTGACGGGCCATCGGATTTTTAATTTAAAAAGCTCCTTATTAACAATGTGAAACAAATTATAACCAATAGGATTAAAGAAAAAAATATAGTAACAATGCCTCTAACAAGAGTAGTTATATTTTTTACATTCTTCAATGCAAAGTTGGCAAGGATAAAAGTTATTATTGTTGCTACAAGTAAAAAAATCAAGGGATGGAAGTGAAAGTATGATACAAAAAACATTGTAAATTTAGTAGAGTTAATTGTGATAAAGAATAATGTTAGCCAGCATAGAGACAGTAGAAATGACAATAAATTGAGATTTATAACTGTGTGATCCTCTCCTTTTACTTTTAAGTGAATTGAAGATGGAAAAGTGTATGAAGAACTATTAAATTATTGCTGTTCATAGGGAAGACGCCAAGTTAAATTAGTTTAGCTTAATATTACTATTTATATGATTTGATAACTAAGTTTGTACAGTTCATAGCCTTTGGAAATGAAAAAAATATTCAGCTAACGGGTGTGCATGTTGAATAATAAATATAACAACTTTATTTTTCATTGGATATATTATTAATCGATGTAAAGAGCTTTGCTACGTATAAATTGTAGTAAGGCTCTTACCTTTTTGATTAAATATAAATTCTAATCAAAAGAGGGTTGAGTTATAAAACGTAGCAAAAAAGAATTAGATATTGATTATTCAATGGTAAGACGTTGAGTTTCAGGTAAGAGACTACTAAGGAGTAATAGGAAGAGAAATATGACTTATCCTGTCAAAGAAGCTGTTTCTTTTGGGAAGTGCTTTAAATTTTTAAAAGATAAGGAACTACTAAATACTCTACATTTAAACTTATGAATCAGATAAAAAATGATTTTGTTGTTGTAAAGAATCATAGAAATAAGAAATCCGACTTATACAAGGCGAAAAATCTTCTTCACCTGGTCAGATTCAACGTTAAGATGGAACAACAAAAGATATTTCATTTGTAAAGAGTGAGTTAGTGTTCCTCATAATGCTTCTGCTGGTGTTGTTGATTTTTATCATAAAACTATTGAAGATTGTGTAAATGTTTAACCTAAATTAATAGAGCATATCAATAATTTGGTGCACTTAGTTGATAAATAATTTTACTTGGTTAAGTTAACATGTTAAAAAGTTCTATAATTCTAATCAACTTCTAAATGAAGAAATGTCAAAAAATGTGGATGTGGATTACAAAGGTTAAGTAAAAAGGGTAGCTTGGATCGCCATACTTGATTATTCTAATGCATCAACTGATGAAACCAATCTAATCCATAAACCAGTTGCCGATCCTTAATCGGTAATTGGCTTTTTTGCGCCCAACATGTACGAAACATTTTAATGTCATTCAAGTTGTCTTTAATACTTGCTAGGAGACAGTCCAGTCACTAGATCAAAGATAGCATAAAATGACAGGATACGAAGATCAGTATGATTTAATATATAAATAAAAAGTGAGAGCTTTGCTTAGGATAGTTTTAAAAAATTAATTAGTTGGAAGAACCTATCCAGGTGAGTTTGAAGGGGGGCAGAACCAATGAAGTACAAAATTAATGGTATATTCAAAAAAAGGAAGAATAAGATTAGAAACTGTACGGATAATGAATTACTTAAATTAAAAAATGTAGAAATCAAAGGGGGACGGGAAGCTTGTGTTTCAGACAATAAATATAAGAAAAATAGCATAATGGATTATTGTGTGATGTACAGGAAAATCTATTAGCAATGGAATTAGTAGAGTAAAAGTGGTTCTTCTTTACACGTTTCTTTGCGAGTTATGTATTGTGCCACAGTGTAGTCCGACCCAACCCAATTGCTCGCTAGCTGGAGCTTCTTCTTTAGATGCAGCTTCATCCTCACTACATGCAGTTAGTATTAATGTAGACAATACTTCTATATAAATTATTTTCTTCATTGTATAACCTCCTTTAGTATTATCATTTTGGTGAATGTATTATTAATATACAGATAAATGTAATTAGTTATCTTTTTGCTATCTGTACTGGGGTGTTTATTTGTAATAATTATTTCTTCAAAAGTTGTTTTAATTTCCTCAATTGTATAGTAGAGGACAACTTTTGAAGAGCATCGAAATACACAATAATAACCCTAAAAATATTCAGTATAGTATTAGCCCATTTTCCAATACTAAACGTGTTTAAATATTTAGCATAAGAAAGGAGAGGCTATTATTAGTGAGATGTGATTGGAGCCGTTATTTTAGGTGTAGCTAGAGGATTGCAAAATGGTACTCTTCAACAGTTCACAAAAAATATTTCGAACAAATTAAATCTACAGAACGCTCAACAACAAATGAACCAATCACAACTGTAAACAAATAAATCGTCGCAACAGATAAAACAACCTTTACAAAATGTAGACAATAATTTACAAGGAATTCATCAAAATAGTAAGGATAAAATGTTCGATTATAGATCTGATCGAATATTGTTTGGTCTATAGGTTTATCAATTGCTATGGATTTGAGGGAGTCTGGAAAGTTCGACTTCATAGCGATTGGCAATACGTAATAAAGTATTTACACTGTAGTTTCGAATATTTCGTAGTTGCAATCAATTTTTTACTAATAGTTTAAGGGAGTACACGATAACCATTAATTTAGATTTTGCGTTTTTAAGAATAATACAAAGAAGTGTAGATTCATTAGAAGTTTTAAATTCGAGGTGATTAGAAGTGCCCATGTTAGATGTAGAATGTGGCAGCATATATTATCAAGTAAAGGGTGAGGGCACGCCAATTATCTTCATTCACCCTCCATTACTGACAAGCACAAATTTTCTTTATCAATTAGAATATTTATCTAAAAGATATAAAGTGATCACCTTTGATATTAGAGGACATGGTAAAAGTGTTTATTCCAAACAAGCAATCACCTACTCACTCATTGTTAATGATATTGTTAATTTACTGGATTATTTAGGTGTTGAGAAAGTATTTATTTGTGGATATTCAACTGGTGGTTCGATTTTATTAGAATTTCTATTGACTCATCCCAGCAGGGTATTAGGTGGTATCGTAATTAGTGGAATGTCTGAAGTGAAAGATCTTTATTTAAAGCAAAGAATTTCTTTAGCAGTTAGACTAGCAAATAAAAAAGCCATATCTTTTCTTACACTTGCTATTTCATGGGGGAATTCTAAGACACGACAAGTATTTAAGAAACTTTATAAAGATGCATCCTATGGAGACATACGGAATATCCAGCAGTATTACAATTATAGTCTACACTATAATTGTACAAGTCGACTTCATAAGATTAAATCACCTGTTTTACTTGTTTTTGGTACAAAAGACAAAGCATTTCATGAATATGCCCGTTTACTACATGAAAAGTTGCCTAATAATAAATTAGTGTTTTTAGAAAAAGAAAAGCACCAAATTCCGACGAAGGCAGCAGATAAATTAAACGGAAAAATTGTTGAGTTTATCCAGAATCAATACAAAAATTGAGAAAATAACAATGGGTAATGGTTAGCTTCTCAGATTGGATTATCTACTCCGGCAAATTGCAGAGCGTGTTAATCGTTTAAAGGCTTAGGAGTTATTGCTAACCCTTTTTGGAGGTTTTCAATGAAAGAAAAGTTATGAATATAACATTTGTATTATGTATTTAAAAAGATTCTTTTGTTGGCGTTTGGTAGTCCAAATGCTAGAGCACCTACGACTTTACCATTTTCACGGATTGGAAATGAAAAAGCATTGCTGGCAACTCCGTATACATCCTTTGGTATAACGACATCAGCATTTTTTCCATTAAAGGCAATGAAAACATTTTGGTCATTAGCATTTACTTTTTGTCGATCTAGATAGCCTGAATCTACACGTTTGCCAGCTAAATATTTTACAACTGTTTCACTTTCCTTCTCAACGACAGCCACGATTGCTTCTTCCTTTAATGCAAGATGAATATAGGGTGCTGATAGGGCTAAAGCTTCAATAATTTTCATGAAAATTCCTCCAAGTCTGTGCAACGAAAATAGTTTAGTCATCGGAGCTAATATTGCCAATGATTGCTAGATGATTACTTTCACTGTAACACAATAATTGCTAACTCAAAATAGAAATTTATTTGAAGATATGTAATTGCAATCACGGGAAGATTATCAAATAAAATAAGGCACTCAACACTAAAAATAGTGGGCTCATGACATTTGTTAAAATGTATGCCATATATCTTCATTCAGTAGAAGACTCCTTCCTCTGAAGATGATGAAATGAATGTGGATATGGTTCCCTTTCAGTGGGTGTCCTAACACCTACTGAAATAGAGGAACTCAGTTTAAAACGCCACGTCCTGTGGCAACGACTGAGTGACCAACATTGTGCTGCTGACGTAGCGGCAGCAAATGTTTAATCTGTGCGAAAGCGTAGCGACAGCAACAACAAAAGCGGCTCATCGGACGCTCCCGGGAAAGCGCCCAGTCGGAACGGAAATCAACAACACGTTATGGCAATGATTCAAACGTGGCAAATTTGTCTATTTTTTGACAAACAATCGTGAGTTTTGAAGATTATTGTATTAGAATAATAGTAGCATTGGAAGTACGTTAAGGAGAGAGAGAAATGGATTACATTCAAAAGGGGACAAAGGCGTTTCATAAAGCAAACTGGGCTTTATTTTTAGCGGGCTTTATCACCTTCGCCAATTTATATGTATCACAGCCATTATTACCAACATTTGCGAAGGAGTTTCATGTATCACCTGCAGTTGCGAGTTTAACGCTCTCTGTGACAACCTTTGCGTTATCCATCAGTATGATTATTGTGGGATCATTATCAGAGGCATGGGGTAGGAAATCTTTGATGACGATTTCTATTTTTGCGGCATCTATTATTACACTTGCACTCGCTTTTTCTCCTAATTTTGAAATGATATTAGTGTTACGTGTAATACAGGGTGTTGTTTTTGCAGGATTGCCAGCAATTGCGATGGCTTATTTAGGAGAGGAAATGGAGCCCTCTAGTTTAGGTATTGCGATGGGTTTATACATAAGTGGTAATTCGGTAGGCGGGCTTAGTGGCCGAGTTATTATAGGGACATTAACGGATCTTTACAATTGGCAGGTGGGGATGATTGTACTAGGTGTCATCAGTCTTGTGATTAGTGTGTTATTTATCTGGATGCTACCAAACTCCAAACATTTTACAGCACGTCCATTGCAGATAAAATCATTGACGGCATCTCTTTTTCAGCATTTAAAGGACCCATCTATGCTTTGTCTGTTTGGCATTGGCTTTGTATTGATGGGAAGCTTTGTGACTCTATATAACTACATTGGCTTTAAATTAATGGAGCCACCTTATAATTTAAGTGCTACGATTGTTGGTTGGATTTTTGTAATTTACTTAGTAGGAACATTTAGCTCTGCTTGGTTCGGTAGTCTTGCTGATCAATATGGACGTCAAAAGATGTTGTTATTGTCTATTGTGATCATGCTTGCAGGGGCGATTTTAACATTAAATGGGCTACTTAGTTTGAAAATTTTGGGGATTACAATCTTTACATTTGGCTTTTTTGCAGCACACTCGATTGCCAGCGGCTGGGTAAGTAAACGGGCAACTCATGATAAAGCACAAGCCTCTTCTCTCTATTTATTTTTTTATTATTTTGGTTCAAGTGTTGGAGGAACAGTAGGAGGGGTGTTCTGGATGCATTACGGCTGGGGAGGCGTTATTGTAATGATTGCTGTATTTTTAGTCGCTGCATGCTTATTATCCTTTTTGTTAAAGGGGATTATTGCTAAACAACAACGCATTCCAGCAAGGTACTAGAAATAGTATTTTTTTGCTTAGCTTATTTACTTTCTCGTCCGCATCCATAAATATAGCCTTCTTCATTAATTATTATAAAAATGATTTGTCGTAAACTATCTGATAGTATAATGAGTAGACTGGTGATCAAGAGGAGTTGAAAGAATATGTTCGCGCGTTATAAAGGATTTTTTACTGTCTTTGCTTTTTTGGCGATAGCATTTGTTTTGACAGGTTGTGGAGCTGCTAAAGAAAGTGGGCAATCGGAAGGAAATGTGGATTATTCATCAAAAGTGAAGGAAAATCCAATTGTGACAATTACGATGAACAATGATGAAAAAATCGTAATCGAATTAGAACCTTCTACAGCGCCGAATACGGTAGCTAATTTTATTTCGTTAGTTAAAAAAGGTTTTTATGATGGTCTTATTTTCCATCGAGTTGTCCCTGATTTTATGATTCAAGGTGGAGATCCTTCAGGTAATGGTACGGGTGGGCCAGGCTATTCGATAGAAGGTGAGTTTTCATTAAATGGTTTTAAAAATGATTTAAAGCATGAACGCGGTGTCATTTCAATGGCTCGTTCGCGGGATCTGAATTCTGCGGGATCTCAATTTTTCATTATGGTAAATGAAGCATCACATCTTGATGGCGAATATGCTGCCTTTGGAAAAGTAATCGAGGGAATGGAAACAGTAGATGCTATCGCTGCTGCTGAACGAGATGGTGAAAAACCATTAAAAGATCAGCAAATGAAAAAGGTAGAAGTGGATACAAAGGGCTTTGATTATCCAGCCCCAAAGGTACTAAAATAACAGTTGTGAAAATCTGAAGTACAATACGAAACAAAGAAGCATGAGAGATTAATGATGATTTCCCATGCTTTTTTGTGTTTAACCCATAATATTGTAGCCTGCATCGATGTAAATCGTTTCGCCTGTCACACCGCGTGATAAGTGAGAAAGCATCACGATTGTCATATCTGCTACTTCGTCTTGTTGAACATTACGTTTTAATGGAGCTGTTTCTTCAATTTTGTGTAAAATTGTATTGAAGGAAGGAACTCCTTTTGCAGCAAGTGTACGAATCGCTCCAGCTGAGATAGCATTAACGCGAATATTATCTTTACCAACATCTGCAGCAAGATAGCGCATAGATGCCTCTAATGCAGCTTTCGCTACACCCATAACGTTGTAGCCATCAAGTACGCGCTCAGCTCCTAAGTAACTCATTGTTACGATAGAACCGCCTTCAGTCATATAAGGATGTGCGGCCTTTGCTGCTGAAATAAGAGAATAGGCGCTAGTATCTTGTGCAAATGCATAGCCATCACGAGTTGTATCTAAGAAGCGATTGTGTAAATCTTCTGCATTGGCAAAGGCTACTGAATGCACGATGCCATGGATAACGCCTACTTTTGTACCGATTTCATCGAAAGCTGCTTTTGTGCTCTCGTCGCTGTTGACATCACATTGTACGATCAGTGAGTCAGATTGTCCGATATTTTCTAATTGCTTTTGTAATTTTTTTAATGAACGTTCTTGGCGATATGTGAAAATAACATTTGCACCTACGTCAAATAAACGTTTTGCGATACCCCAAGCAATACTTCGATCGTTTGCCACACCCATAACGACAATATTCTTATCTTTTAATTGTAATAAATTATCCATCACCTATAAGAACCCCTTTATGAAATAATATCTGTTATTAGTACCAACTACTAAAATCTTATCATACATAAAAAATGGTTGCAATAACAAGATGAAAAGAGTGACAAACTTTACGTTGGAAAGTACAAAAAAATTCATCTCTGCTATGTTAGAGACGAATCCAGTAGATGTTATTTAATTGGTTCAACCAAATTATGTATATCCCGGGGGAAATTATCCATGCAATCTAACGTTGGCGTTTGTAACGAGGGAATCAAATAAAGGCACCCAGTCAAGGATGCCTTTAAAGATACTAATGAAGTATAAAAACTACTCGAATTTTAATGAGTCGCCATCAAAAGTTTCATCTGCTACTTTGATTGAGTCAGTTGGACATCCTTCGAAAGCATCTTGCATGTCTTCTAGTAGATCTTCTGGAACTTCAGCAGTTCCCATGTTATCATCTAAAATAACGAAGGCAATACCTTCATCATCATAATCATAAATATCTGGTGCTGCGGCTCCGCAAGCGCCACAAGCGATGCATGTATCTTTATCAACAATTGTGAATTTAGCCATTTTTCATTCTCTCCTTTTTACATG
Organism: Lysinibacillus sp. NPDC093190; assembly: GCF_050280425.1. Taxonomy (NCBI): domain Bacteria; kingdom Bacillati; phylum Bacillota; class Bacilli; order Caryophanales; family Bacillaceae; genus Lysinibacillus; species Lysinibacillus sp. NPDC093190. The sequence goes on from NZ_JBNNVG010000041.1 coordinate 20,801, forward strand.
TTCCTACAAAGCTTCATACTCATTTTAAAGATGTTTATCTTACATTTCAACATAAATACTATTAAATTGGAGGAATTTGCGTCTATGTTTCATCAAATTTTATTGCAAATCTTTCAAAAACTAAATAATGAAAGAACAATTTCTGCTGCTTATCATGTATTAAGAGGAAAGCGCTCAGGTCAGACAATTCAAGACATCGGCCTATTTCAGTTACATAATTATTTTGGGCTATTACCTAAGTTACCTAGGAAGACATTTGATGAAGCTGTAACTTCGTTTTTACAGAATAGTTGGTTAACTATGCAAGAATCTGGTCACTATTCCATGAAAAAGCTAGGTTTACAACGAGCGGAGCAGACTCCTGATTTTTTATTTGACGGATGGCACTATCGGGGAAATGAGCATGTATTTCTTGCGAGATTCTCGTTAATTGTACAAAGTTTATCTTTTCAAAGTGCTGGGGTTCGTTCATTTTCTCCTATTAGTAAGGATACGAATATTCAGTCTTGGGTTCGTACATTTTTAGTCGAGCATAACTATCAAGATGGGCATTTACAGCAACAATTATTAGAGGAATGTGAACAGGTGCTTTCTGTGTTACCCTTATCAGATGCCAACAAACAGCTTGTCCTCTATCGGTTGAGTGGTCATAGTTTACCAGGATGGACGTGGCAGCAACTTGCGAGTAAACGTAAAGAAACAGTTTTAGATTGTCAATTAGCGTTTATAGAAGTGCTACATACATTATTAAATGAAGTTCATCAGACAAATGATTATCCGTTACTTGGAAAAATGGCAGAGGAATTAAGAGTCAAAGCATTACTAACCGATTCAGCACAGCAAACTGCACATTTATATGAGCAGGGCTATTCAATTGAACAGATTGTGCAAATAAGGAAGCTAAAACAAAGTACAATCGAGGATCATTTGGTAGAATTAGCCATGAATGAACCGAACTTTTCGATTGGTCCATTCGTCTCTTATGCAGAAGCGGAAAAAGTTTGGCAGGCATCGAAATACTATCAAACCAAAAAATTGAAAACATTGCATGAAGTGGTTGAAGGTATGAGTTATTTCCAGTTAAGGCTTGTCCTCGCGAAAGGAGAAGTATAAATGGAGCTTGAACAAACATTAACAAAGTATTTTGGGTATACAGCATTTCGTCCAGGCCAAAAAGAGGTCATTGAAGCAATTCTAGAAGAAAAAGATGTTATTGCTTTATTACCAACTGGAATGGGGAAGTCACTTTGTTACCAGCTATCAGGATATATTCTGCAGAAGCCAGTATTAATTGTTTCTCCTCTGCTTTCTCTAATGCAAGATCAGGTAGAGGAGCTAAAACGCTTTGGTGAAAAGAGGGTAGTTGCCTTAAATTCATTTTTAACCGTAAGTGAAAAACGATATGTATTACATTTTTTAGAGCAGTATCGTTTTATATTTACGTCACCAGAGATGCTTTTACAGCAGCAAGTTCAAGACAAGCTTTCACAAATGCAGCTAGGTCTTATCGTCGTGGACGAGGCGCATTGTATTTCTCAGTGGGGCTTTGATTTTCGACCAGATTATTTACGAATTGGACAATGGTTTTCACAAGTAAATCGTCCACCGATTTTAGCATTATCAGCGACTGCGACGAATAAAGTAGTCAATGACATAAGAGATACATTGTCGCTAGATACACCATTTGAGTTTTTGTACAATGTGGATCGGCCTAATATTCATCTTGGGCGTGTTGTATTTGAGGATAGGGCAGATAAAACACACTGGATTATGCAGCATGTTAAAGAGACGGCAGGACCGGGTATATTATATATGTCCTCGCGGAAGCGTGCTGAACAATATAGCGAAGCGCTTATACAGGCTGGTATACGAGCGGCAGCTTATCATGCAGGCTATAGTGCTGAGGACCGTCAGTTTATTCAGCAACAATTTATTGACGGGGAACTCGATTGGATTGTGGCTACAAATGCTTTTGGGATGGGTATCAATAAGCCGGATATTCGTCAGGTTATCCATGAAATGATGCCCGCTAATGTAGAAAATTACATGCAGGAGATTGGCCGTGCAGGGCGTGACGGTCAAACAGCTCTCGCAATATTACTTTATAGTGATGGTGACGAGGAACTTGCGAAATTTGTTGTAACTGGCGATTTGCCAACAGCTCTTCATGTCGATCGTTATCAGGAACTACTAAATCAACAAGTACACCCCTCCCAAATGCTGAAAAATGGAGAGCTGAGTGAGACCGCTTTTCGTGTGCTTGATTACTGGCTGCAACAAGAAACGATGGAACAAGTTAAAGTGCGTTTAAATCATTTAGCACTGGAAAAATATCATGCTGTCGATAAAATGCATAAAATTACTCAGACAAAAGACTGTATTCGCACACAGCTAGTCGGGTATTTTGGGCAAAAATTGTTGAAAAAACCTGAAAACTGTTGTGAAAATTGTGGAATCCATTATGATGAAATCAATAAGGTACGCTTGAAAGAAGAGAAGAAAATAGAAATGATTCCATGGAAAAGTCGGCTAAAGCAACTCTTAATGGGTTGTTAGAGGTTCATTCACCGGAAGTTTTGGATGACATTTTGTTACAAGGTTTGTCTTGGATTAGTTGATTGGAGTGGAATTTGGGGGAATTTTTGAGGAATAGAGTCACAGACGAGACCTGTTTCAGAGGATGTCGTTCAGAAGTAGCCCATCGAATGCCACCAGGAAAGCACCGAGTCGTAACGGAAATCAACCTCAAGTTAGGTGAGGAGCCTTTTTAGACTAAAACTGACGGTCATTTACTTTTTTCGCAAAATTCGTCATAATAGAATGATAGAAAGCGTAGTAAGGTTGGAGGAACGGCGAATGAGTAAAGAAGATTATCGCGATAAAATCGAAGAACATCGTCAATCTTTTGAAGAAGAACAAAAAGAACAGCAAGCTTTATCTAGAGTTTCAAGAATGAATAAAAATGGGAGTAATAACGATAAAAAGCCAAAAAAAACAAAACGAAAACCGCCATTAATGACGATTCTTTTTGTAATTTTTATCTTAATTCCATTATCGATATTAGTCTATTTTTTAAAGTTCTATGAACCTGGAACAACAATTGAAGAGGCTGAAAAAAAATCTAAGGATCAAATCGTAGAAATTGCCAAGTCAGGGGATAAAGATAAGGTACCTGTGTCAACTGATAAAAACAAAGCAAAAGAAGACGATAAAGCAAACAAAGATAAAGCGGACAAAGCGAAGGAACCATCTAAGAAAGACGCTGAGAAAGTAGCAGCTGAACAGAAGGCAGCTGAGGAAGCGAAAAAGGCAGAAGCAGCCAAGAAGGCAGAAGAAGCTAGAAAAGCCGAGGAAGCTAAAAAAGCTGAGCAAGCTAGAATAGCACAAGCAGAAGAGGCTAGAAAAGCGGAACAAGCACGAAAGGCCGAGGAAGCGCGTAAAGCTGAGGAAGCACGCAAAGCAGAAGAAGCAAAACAATCTGCAAAAGCAAGTACTCATACTGTAAAAGCAAATGAAAATCTGTATCGTATTGCATTGAATCACTACGGTGATGGCAGTGAAGCAACACTAGCGAAAATTCGTGCAGCAAACGGTATGTCTTCAAATAATGTAATGATTGGGCAAGTTATTAAATTACCATAAGAAAAGCGGGTGTCATTCTTTGGCAATGATGTTTTTCTAGTATAAAATAATGGACAAACGTTAACACCAATACGGTCGAGGCGTACGTCTGATTTAGTGAAAGGCGATTCTTCATTATAACGAATCGTCTTTTTGCTTTCGTAAGGAGATGTGAGGGAATGATTTATATTGGACTATTTGTTTTAGTAGTCATCGCGTTCCTGCTTTATATGTTGAAGGTGGCACATGAAAACAATGTTTTACATCATCAATTGCTATTAAAGGGTGAACAGGAAAAGATCCGACTATTTTTTATTTCGGATACACATTTACGCAAAATTAACCGCCAGATGATTGAGCAGTTAGATGGTCAATTTGATGCTGTTATTATTGGTGGAGATTTTGCGGATGGACGCACACCAATTCAACGTATTCATGACAATCTAAAATTATTAACTTCTTTAGGACCAACTTATTTTGTATGGGGTAATAATGACAGAGAAGTAGGTGAAGAGCGATTACGAAGTATTTTACAGGAACATGGTGTTCAGATCATCGCCAATGATGCTGTATTATTACCTAAAAAAAACCGCTTTTGGCTAAATGCAATTGAAGACACATCGACAATGAAATATAGCTTTGATGAAGCATTTGCAAAAGTAGGAGAGAAAGACCTAGTTGTTTTCATCTCACATAACCCTGGTGTTTTTGCAAGAGTCCGTGCAAAATTTAGAGCAGATTTAATGATTGGTGGGCATTTACATGGTGGTCAAATTAGAATTGGCCCATACGGTGTGCATCCTAACGGTTCATATCGGGAGCGTGAAGGTGTGATGACGTTAGTAAGTAACGGCTATGGTACGACATTATTACCTTTCCGACTTGGTGCGAGACCACAGTGTCATATTATTGACATTAATATTTCGGGTAAATAAACAACCAAAACTCGATTGAAGGCGTATAATGGAAGCGATAAGGATTTATTCGGTAAAAGCCCGATTAAGTAAAGTATTAGCAAATTGCTTATACAAAGTTGATAGGAGTGTCAAGAAATGCAGCAAGTAGATGCAATTATTGTTGGAGGCGGCCCATGTGGTTTAGCAGCAGCAATAGCCTTGCAAAATATTGGATTAAAGCCAATTGTCATTGAAAAAGGCAATATCGTAAATGCGGTTTACAATTACCCTACGCATCAAACTTTTTTTAGTACGAGTGAACGACTAGCTATTGGTGATGTTCCCTTTATTATTGAAGGTCGTAAACCAAAGCGAAATCAAGCACTAGTTTATTATCGAGAAGTTGTACGTTTGAAAGATATTCAAGTAAACCGCTTCGAGAAAGTAAATAGCGTTGTAAAAAATGGAGCGATGTTTACAGTAACGACAGATAAAGAGGTCTATACAACACCTTATGTTGTGATCGCAACAGGCTACTATGACCATCCGAATTATTTAAACATCCCAGGTGAGAAATTGCCGAAAGTCTTCCATTACTTTAAAGAGGGACATGAATTTTTTGATACTGATGTTCTCGTAATAGGTGGAAAAAATTCGGCAATAGATGCGGCGCTTGAGTTAAATAAGGCTGGAGCTCGCGTCACTGTCGCCTATCGTGGTAGTGAGTATTCACCTAGCATCAAGCCATGGGTTTTACCAGAATTTGAAGGTGTAGTACGAAATGAAGAAGTCCAAATGTATTTCAATACAAATATACTGGAAATCTGTGAGCATGAGGTCGTAGTAGAAATTGATGGTAGCAAGAAAACTTTAAAAAATGATTTTGTTTTTGCTATGACAGGCTATCATCCAGATCATTCATTTATTCGAGCAATGGGTGTCTCTATTGATTATGAAACGGGCCGTCCTTTCTTTAATCCAGAAACTATGGAAACAAATGTAGAAGGATTATTTATTGCAGGAGTTATTGCAGCTGGAAATAATGCCAATGAAATTTTTATTGAAAATGGCCGCTTCCATGGCGAGTGTATTGCTAAGATAATTGTAGAACGAGCAAAATAACAATAGGAGCTGTATAGGCATATAAGCTTATACAGCTTTTTTTAAAACGTCGGATGGAGAGTCAAAGCGACGGATGAAAGGGCAAGAGCGACGGATAGAAGAGTCAAAGCGACGGATGGAAGTTTTTTCGCAAAACAATGTGAAATCTTCTACAACATTACCTGCTTATCTCGATTTAGCTAATTACCAGTCTGGTGCGATCCCGTTTACATTACCAGTAGTACTTGTTGCAAATGTTACTGCAGCATTACAAGCATATCCAGAAAGATATGGACAGCTACAGCAACGCTTTAAAACAATGCTGCAGCTACCATTTATGCACTACCAAATTTCAACTAGACAGTATCCGATGCTAATCACTTTACAACTTCCTAAGGCTTTGACTAATCTACAGAGAGATTTAAATTTAAATGGTTATTATGTTCATGCGGATAGCCAATACTTACGTCAAAGAAATTTCATACAGCTCTCTGTTATTCAGCCAGATTTTGAGATAGCAATCAATCATTTACATAAAATCTTGAATTATTATAAGCAAATTGTAGATGCATAACTATAAGTGAATATTGAATACATTAGCCTTACATGAAAAATTTCTTTAAATCAAGAGGAGTCCCTACTTTGTTTAGTCCAATTAATAATTTTAATCGCGCCTTTTGACCATTAATACCAGTTGCAAATAAAGCTCCTAAGTCTTCGAGCATTTTGCCACCGCCAACATAGCCGTAAACACCTTCTGCGATACCATTAAAACAACGGGATACGAGTATAACAGGAATACCGCGCTCTAAAAGACTTTCAATACCTTTAACAACTGTTGGAGGGACGTTGCCTTGTCCAAGGCCTTCTAACACAACGCCATCATATTTACATGCGAGTACTACATCAAGTAAGTCAACCTCCATGCCAGCATACACTTTCAGCATGGCTACTCGTTTTGATAATCCATCAATTTCTACATATTGACGGCTGATAGGGGCATGATGAAACAATATTCTTGATTTTGTAATAAGTCCGATCGGACCATATTGAGGTGACTGAAAGGTATTGACAGAACTAGTGCTTGTTTTTGTAGTGTTAACAGCTAGATGGACCTCGTCATTCATGACAACAAGTACACCTTTTTCACGGGCTTCTTCGTCTACGGCTACGCGAACGGCTTCTACTAAATTATAAATTCCGTCTGCACCAAGTTCGTTGGAGGAGCGCATTGCACCTGTTAAAACAATAGGTATTGATAAATCAGTCGTTAACTCTAAAAAATAAGCTGATTCTTCTAAAGTATCAGTACCATGGGTGATGACAACACCATCAATTTTCTCCTCTGCAACTTTTTCGATAATAAGGTTACGTAATTTAAGCATTTCTTTTGGTGTAATATGTGGTGATGGGAGGTTAAAAGCCTCCATTTCAATAATTGTGGCAAGTGCATCAAGTTTGCTGCTTTCCTTCATTAGAGGATTTTCCTTGTTTGGCATAACGGCACCTTCATCACTCATCGCCATAGAAATAGTTCCACCTGTATGAATTAATAGAATTGTTTTTTTCATAAAAATAATATCTCCTTTTAAAAAGTTTTAAGTCATATCATGGTATAATAATAGCAGTTTATCTTCATGTAACAGATATTTTTTTGTCGAAAACGGAAGATTGATGTCACAGAAGTTTTCCACCTGAGACATACGAATTATTTTTTTAATGTATCGACAGAAAAAGATAAACTAGGCTAAGAAATTTTACATCCTACGAAACCGCCAAAGTTGACCAACATTATGCGGCTAACGCTGTCGCGCAAAAAACACTGTTGGCCAACAACATTAGAAGGATGTCACGAATTTTAAAATCTTAACATAATTATGTCAAGGCGAAATTGATTTTTGAAAGGAGCCGGCATCATGATCATTTTAGTATCAGCTGCCATTGCTCCCGGTCTAGCGCTTTTCAGTTACTTTTATTTGCGCAATCAGATGGCAACGGAGCCAAGAAGAACTTTACTTCAAACATTTTTGTATGGTGCATTTTTAACGTTCCCAATCTTGTTTTTACAATATGTACTAACAGAGGAAGGGGTATTTCGATATTTTTATCTACAAGATGTAGTTTTCTCTAGTGTAGTCGAAGAGTTTTTTAAATGGTTTGTGCTTTTAATCGCAATCTACAATCATGTAGAATTCGATGATCCCTATGATGGCATACTGTATGGTGCAAGTATATCTCTTGGTTTTGCCACGATAGAAAATGTGCTTTATTTATTTTCTTTCGGTTTGAATACTGCATTTATGCGTGCATTATTACCTGTATCAAGTCATGCTTTGTTCGGTGTTGTAATGGGCTATTATTATGGACGTGCCAAGTTTTCAAAGCTTGCAAAGACGAAAGAAATGATTGCAATGGCGCTTTGTGCACCGGTAGTATTACACATTCTATATAATACAATTTTATCATTCAAAGGATATTGGGTATATTTAATGATACCTTTTATGCTATTTTTGTGGTGGTTTGGGCTACGAAAAGTCAAGCTTGCTCATTATCACCTAGTACAACATTTGCATATGCATAAAAAAATTTAAAGCGTAGAAATCTAAAAAAGATTTCTGCGCTTTTCTATTTTTTAAATGTATAAAATGAGTCGTTTGTTTCAAGCTATGAAAAAAAGGAGTGATGATCATGCGTTTAATAAGCATAATTTTTGCTTTGATGTTGGGGATTAGTATATTTGCTATTCCGCAAAATGACGCAATTGCATTTACTGGGCAACAGATTTCTCGTGGTGCTTATGGAGATGATGTAATTGAGCTACAGGCAAGGCTACAATACTTAGGGTTTTATAAAAGTAAAATTGATGGCAAATTTGGTTATAACACATATTGGGCTTTACGAATTTTCCAAGAGAAATATGGTTTACCAGTAGATGGAATAGCCGGTGCTAAAACTAAAAAAACTTTATCAGGTTATTCAGATTATGATGAAGGATGGGTAAAAGCGCAGTTAAATGCAGGAAATCAATTTACCTATTATGGTGGTACGCCACTTGAACAGCAAGTGAAAACAAACACTGGCGGCGGTGGTGGGGGAGGTAAAAGTAGTGGTAGTAGTAATAATAATGGGACTAAAACTCAACTACCTCCAAAGTATACTGACAGAGATGTACAGTTAATGGCGAATGCGGTTTATGGTGAAGCTAGGGGAGAGCCTTATGAAGGTCAAGTGGCTGTAGCGGCTGTTATTTTAAATCGTTTGGAAAGTGCTGAATTCCCAAATACTATTTCAGGTATTATTTTCCAACCACTAGCGTTTACTGCGGTGGCAGATGGACAAATTTGGCTTGAACCAAATGAACGTGCAAAAGAAGCAGTTCTTGATGCTATGAATGGATGGGATCCTTCAGAAAATGCACTTTATTATTTTAATCCGAAAACAGCAACAAGTAAGTGGATTTGGTCCCGACCTCAAATTAAACGAATTGGAGAACACATTTTCTGTTCATAAGAAAGGAGGAAAAAAATGAGAACTATGCTCGTAATACTCACTGCGGCAGTTATTGGTTTAGGTGCATATAGCATTAATATGCACGGAAAAAATGCAAGTTTACAACGTACTGTGCTAGCTCAGTACACGGATAATTTAACGGATGCATCTGAGAAATTATCGCATCTACAACAAGCTGTTTCGCAATCTCTATTGTTTCGAAATGACGATGCCATTCACAATGAGTTAGATTCTGTTTGGCGACTAAGCTCCGATGTTCGATCTTCTATGTCGAATATTCCTATCGGGCAGGAAATGTCGAACGACTGGCTAAGTTACTTAGGGCGCCTAGGAGATGAGGCAAAGAAAACATCTAAAACTGGTGATTATAAAGCTTGGCGAGAAAAAATGCCACAAGTCTCTACAAATTTACAATCACTTTCAGATGAATGGTCAGCTGCAACGGTAGATTTTTATAAAAACAACGGTAAGATGGATGTCTGGTTACAACAAGTAGATACTAAGAACCCAAATACAACATTTGATAATGTACAAAAGACATTAAAGGATTACAGTGAAAAAGACTTCCCACTTACATTAAGTGAATCGGATTGGCAGAAAAAAATAGATCTTAAAGCATTACAAGACTCAGCCATTACTGAAAAAGAAGCATTGGAAAAAGTAAAACATTTATTCCCTATCATAAAAGATGCAACATTTACTGTTACGAAAAGTAGCGATACTTCATCATATCCGTTTTATCATATCCAATTCCATCAAGGTATTCGTTTAGGGTATGTCGATCTAACAGAAAAGGGTGGGCATTTAATATCCTATTTAGTGGAACGTCCAGTAGATGAAGCAAGGCTATCACAAGATGAAATTATGAAAAAAGCTGAAGAATATTTAAAACGACTTGGCATGAATGATGTTGCATTTGTGGAATCTCGTGAAAACCATCAAGCATGGCATGTGACATTTGCACGTGTTCATCCTGGCGATAATGCATTGATATATGCAGATGGGGTGCAATTAAAACTTGCCAAGGATACAGGCGAGTTACTTGGTGCAAATGCGATGGAATATATTCAGGCAGAGACGATTAAACCACAAACTGCAAAACCAATTGATTGGAAAACTTTCTTCGATGATGATGTGAAAGTAGAAGAAGTAAGAAATATTTATACAGATAACGGTCAATTCGAACAACGTCTTTGTTATGAGGTAATTGCGGTCCGTGATAAAAATGCGCAAGAAACATTTAGAATTGTTATTGACGCTGAAAATCACAATGTTTTAAAAGTGGAATATTTAACGTAATCTAAGAAAAAACTACCAGTTCGTATAGCCAAAATGGGCATCTCATGCGATAATAAATGTATATTTGTGTTCGGGGAGATGCTCATGGAAATAAAAATTGGTACACAATTAGAACTTGAACCAACTTATACAGAGCGTGTTGAAAAATTCCGTTGTAAAGTTGTAGAACAAAAAGAAAATATTATTTACATCGATTATCCAATAAATGTTGCCACAAAGAAAACAGCTTTTTTAATAGATGGTTCTGAATTTAGAGCAACTTTTCGCACAGAGGATAAACAATCATTTGCTTTCAATACTGAAGTGATTGGACGTAAAGCTGGTAATATACCTATGATTATGTTGCATTGTCCAAAGGCAGATGACTTTATCAAAATTCAACGTCGTGAATATGTACGTGTGGAAACGCCTGTGGATGTAGCGATACAGTTTAAGGATTACAAATATCAGCTAGTAACAGCGGATATTAGCGCAGGTGGTTTGGCAGTTATCTTAAAAGGGGCAATTGCTTTCCAAGATGATGATGATGTTCAGTTAACAATTGTTTTACCATTTACCAATGGGGATGTTAAATACGTGAACACGGATGCGACGGTTGTTCGTATATTCGAAAAAGATGACAAAAAAATGGCAACTATACAACTAACAGATACTGATGATGTAGACCAACAGCATATTGTTCGTTTCTGCTTTGAACGTCAGTTAGTGAATCGTCGTAAAGAAATAAATCCTTTTGATGCTTGATTTTTTACGCTTATTAACTTCTTTCATCGGGTGTCCAAATACCCGCTGAAAGAAGTTAAAGCCTCCGGCGGATGTCACGGAATCGGAAAGGAATTCTTTGTGCAAGCACAAAGCCGATTCCGGACGCAATTATGCCGAGGCATAATTGATTAGTCTTCCCATTCTCTATTGATGAGTAGAAATTCCATGAATTATTGCAGGTAGTTTACACACCTTCAAATTGAGTAGTAATTTGATTTAAGAAAGCCCTCTCCTTGAAGAGGGCTTTTTTATGATACAATATGGTGTGATAGAAAGTAGGGAGAATATGAAGAAAAACATTCAAATTGCGATTGATGGACCGGCTGGTGCTGGAAAAAGCACAATCGCGAAAATTGTTGCAGAGGCACTTGAATTTACTTATATCGATACAGGTGCTATGTATCGTGCTGTGACGTATAAAGCAATGCAACAAAACATACATTTAGATGATGAAACAAAATTAGCAGAAATGCTAGCAACTAGCACAATTGAATTAAAACCTTCTTCTGAAGGACAGCTTGTCTTTTTAGACGGGAAGAACGTGTCGGCAGAAATTCGATCAAATGAGGTAACTTCATCTGTTTCACAAGTAGCGGCTCATGCTAAAATACGTGAACTATTAGTAGCACAGCAACAAAAGCTTGCGGATAATGGTGGGGTTGTTATGGATGGGCGCGATATTGCTACGCATGTATTAAAGAATGCAGAACTAAAAATCTTTATGTCTGCAACTGTAGAAGAGAGAGCAAGACGTCGTTTTATTGACAATCAAAAACGAGGAATTGAATCTACCATTGAAAAGCTTCAAGAAGAAATTGCCCTGCGCGATAAAATGGATAGCGAGCGTGAAGCATCGCCACTAATTCAAGCAGAAGATGCCATATTTTTAGACACGACAGCATTGTCAATTGATGATGCAGCACAGGCCATTTTAAAATTAGCGCAAGAAAAAACGATATAAATCCCAAAATTTCAGACATTTTTTGAATTTAAAGGATTTATTTTTGTCTTTGTCTTCAATATCGAATAAAATAGTAAGGGAAGATGCGAAGGAGGGTTACATATGTCTGAAGAAATGAACTATGCAGAACAAACGTTTAACGAAGGTGATATCGTCAAAGGTATTGCAGAGCAGGTTGATGAAAAAGCGGTAACTGTTTCAATTCCAGGTGCACCGTTTGACGGTATTGTGCCAATAAGTGAATTATCAAGCTTACACATTGAAAAAGCGTCTGACGTAATCTCTGTTGGAGATGAGTTGGAGTTGATGATTACAAAAGTTGAAGAAGGAAACTATGTATTATCAAAACGTAAAGTAGATGCTTTAAAAGCATGGGATACTCTTGAGCAACAATTCAACGCTGAGGAAATTTTCGAAGCGGAAGTAAAAGATATTGTTAAAGGTGGTCTTGTCGTAGATTTAGGAGTACGTGGCTTCGTTCCAGCCTCCCTAGTAGAAGACTACTTTGTTGATGATTTTGAAGACTATAAAGGCAAATCTCTCAGCTTTAAAATTGTAGAGCTTGATAAAGAAAAAAATCGCTTAATTTTATCACATCGTGCTGTAGTGGAATCTAAAAAAGCTTCTCAAAAGAAAAATGTCATTAATCAAATTAAATCTGGCGATGTTTTAGACGGTAAAGTACAGCGTATCGCATCATTTGGTGCATTTATTGACCTTGGTGGTATTGATGGCCTTGTGCACATCTCACAAGTGTCTCATGAGCATGTGAGCGATGTGAGCGAGGTTTTATCAGAAGGACAAGAGGTGAAAGTGAAAGTCCTTTCTGTAGACCCAGAAAATGAGCGTATTTCGTTATCCATTAAGGAAACGATTCCTGGTCCTTGGTCGAACATCGAAGAGCGTGCCGCGAAAGGTGCAGTGCTAGATGGAAAAGTAAAACGACTTACTTCATTCGGAGCATTTGTGGAAGTTTTCCCAGGTGTAGAAGGTTTAGTGCATATTTCGCAAATCGCGCATAAGCATATAAACACGCCACATGAAGCTCTAAAAGAAGGACAAGAGGTACAGGTGAAAGTGCTTGACGTAAATGCTGAAGAAGGCCGCTTAGCATTAAGCATTAAGGATTTACTTGAAAATCCTGAGGCAGAGGAAATAATCGACTATGAATTACCAGAAGAAAACAAAGGCTTCTCTTTCGGTGATGTCATTGGCGATAAACTGAAAAATTTTAAATAAACTAGACAAGCGAGGATACAGTTTGTGTCCTCGCTTTTTTATGGAGTAAACGGATAGAAGAATCAAAGAGATAGATAGAATAAGTCAAAGCAAGGAAGCCACATCGAAACACTAGATTAAAGAGGGTAACGATGAAAAAATTCCCAGAGAAATGAATAGAACCGTACATAGCGCGCTCTTTTATGGATATGATATGATATAATGGCATTTTTCGTGTATAATAGCGAAAGACAAGAAGTTGGAAGGATGAAGTACAGATGACGAAACCAGTAGTAGCCATCGTAGGTCGTCCGAACGTAGGTAAGTCGACGATTTTTAATCGTATCGTTGGAGAACGTGTATCGATTGTGGAAGATATTCCAGGAGTTACACGCGACCGTATTTATAGTTCGGCAGAGTGGTTAACACATGATTTTAATATTATTGATACAGGTGGTATCGAGATTGGGGACGAGCCGTTTTTAGAGCAAATTCGTCAACAAGCAGAAATTGCCATTGATGAAGCGGACGTTATAATCTTTATGACAAATGGTCGTGAAGGTGTAACAGCTGCTGATGAGCAAGTTGCTAAAATTTTATACAAGACAAAAAAACCGGTCGTTTTAGCAGTGAATAAAATTGATAACCCGGATATGCGCGAGATGATTTATGATTTCTATGCACTTGGCTTTGGTGAGCCTTGGCCAATTTCTGGTTCTCACGGCTTAGGCTTAGGGGATTTATTGGATGAATGTGCAGAACATTTCCCTAAGGAGGATGAAGATCAATATGGGGACGAGGTCATTAAATTCTCGTTAATCGGTCGTCCAAATGTTGGGAAATCTTCATTGGTAAATGCATTTTTAGGCCAAGACCGCGTTATTGTTAGTAATATCGCAGGTACTACTCGAGATGCGATTGACACGCCTTATGAGTATGATGATCAGGAATATGTCATTATTGATACTGCAGGTATGCGTAAAAAAGGGAAAGTATACGAAACGACAGAGAAATATTCTGTATTACGTGCGTTACGTGCAATTGAACGCTCTGATGTTGTTTTAGTTGTTCTAAATGCAGAAGAAGGCATTCAAGAACAAGATAAAAAAATTGCAGGCTATGCGCATGAAGCTGGAAAAGCTATTGTCATCGTTGTTAATAAATGGGATGCTATTGAAAAAGACGAAAAAACAATGAACGTCTTTACACAGCAAATTCGTGAGCATTTCTTATTCTTAGACTATGCTCCAATTATTTTTGTATCAGCCAATACAAAGCAGCGTGTACATCAAATTTTACCGATTGTACAACGTGTAAGTGAAAACCATGCAATGCGTATTCAATCATCTATCCTTAATGAAGTGATTGAGGATGCAGTAGCACGCAACCCAGCACCAGCTGATAAAGGCCGCCGTCTTCGCATCTACTATGCTACCCAAGTTGCGATACAGCCACCTACTTTTGTGGTGTTTGTTAATGAGCCAGAGTTAATGCATTTCTCTTATGAACGATTTTTAGAAAATCGTATTCGAGAAACATTTGATTTTGAAGGAACGCCAATTCGTTTAATTTCCCGTGCTCGTGCTTAGGAAAAATATACACATACAATACGCCAACCCGACAATTATTGTTGGGTGGCGTCTTTTTACAAGAAAGGAAAGAATAATTTTTCTAATGTCTACTATAAGATTGCTTTGAAAGCTTTACTGTTGTAAGCCTTTCTCTAGCATTTTTGTAACTAATATGAGTGGATTGTCTTTTCTAAACAAGGGAGGTTTTTAAATGGAAAAAGTTTGTGTATTAGGGGCAGGCTCATGGGGTTCAGCGCTTGCGATGGTGCTTGCTGAAAATGGGCATGATACACTTCTATGGACTCATCGAACAGATCAAGCTGAAGAAATTAACAACCTACATACAAATAGGAAGTATTTACCTGAAACGGTGCTACCTACAAATTTGTATGCGACAAGCGATATTGCTAAGGCAGTTGCTCATTCTGAGACAATTGTCGTAGCCGTGCCTACTAAGGCTATTCGAGAAGTATGTGAAAAAATGATAGCAACACTCGATAAAAAAGTACTGTTTGTTCATGTATCGAAGGGAATTGAACCAGATACGTTAAAACGAATTTCAGAAATTTTAGTAGAAAGTTTACCACCTGAATTTGTAGAAGAAGTTGTTGTACTTTCAGGTCCAAGTCATGCAGAGGAAGTTGTCTTACACCACCCGACAACTGTTACAGCGGCTTGTGCAAACATTGAAGCTGCAGAAAAAGTGCAGGATTTATTTATGAACCAATTTTTCCGTGTCTACACAAACAAAGATGTGATAGGCGTAGAAATAGGTGGCGCATTAAAAAATGTAATCGCATTAGCTGCGGGTATTTCAGACGGCTTAAATTATGGTGATAATGCCAAAGCTGCACTTATTACGCGAGGGTTGGCTGAAATTTCACGTTTGGGTGTTAAAATGGGAGGAAATCCATTTACATTCTCAGGACTTACAGGCATGGGGGACTTAATTGTTACATGTACAAGTGTGCACTCTCGTAATTGGCGCGCAGGCAATTTACTGGGGCAAGGAATGAAACTGCCAGAGGTACTCGATCAAATGGGCATGGTAGTTGAGGGGGTACGCACAACAAAAGCGGCCTATCAACTAGCAGAGAAACATGACGTTGCTATGCCAATAACAACGGAGCTTTATAGTGTCCTATTTAGTAATATAGAACCGAAAATAGCGGTTGATGCATTAATGATGCGTATGAAAAAACGAGAAATCGATGACATGATATACTAATTATATATATTTGCATGTATGTTGGTTTGGAAAATAAGCTTCCCGAGGGAAAAGTAAGATAGACGAGACCCTGCCGGAGCGAATGTTTTCTGTGCCAAAGCGAAGCGCTCGACGCTCGCTGCCAACATACCTGATCTATTTGATTAGTTTTGTCATAAAATGGACATAAATAAGGTGTCTCAGGGAATAGCTGAGACGCCTTATTGTGTGCTTTTAATTGAATATTTTATAAAGGTTGTCCATTTGATGATAGTTATTGGACAACTATTTCTTTTTAGCGAAAGCACATAGTATAATATACTTTGATTGTTTCGTGACGTTATAGAAAGGTGGTTGTCTTAAATGGGTCCGTTAGCACATTTACCTGCGCTTGATGTAATGTGGGTATCGTTTTATTGTATCGGCTTTTTGATTATATCTATCGGTTTAATTTATTTAGCTCGAAATAAGGTTTCGAACGTTTTTTTACGTACAATCGTAAATTTAATTGCATACATACTATTTGGGCTTGGCACATTTTTAATGGTGCTAATTGTTGCCACATGGCCATAAAAATGATGAGGTGGAAGTGACATGAAAAAACTAAGTGCTTTTCTTTTTGTAATAGTAACCGCTGTACTTCTAGTAGGTTGTGCATATCCAGAAGACGAAAAAATGGCAAAATTAGTGCCTGATGCTGACCAATTAGCTGCGGTTCAGCGTGCGGTTAATGAATATCGTGAAGCAACTGGTGGACTAGTTCCAATTAAAAATAGCGAGCTAGATACAGATATATATATAAAATATTTAATAGATTTTGAAAAATTAATGCCTAAATATCTTGCGCAAATTCCTGGGAACGCCTATGAAAAGGGTGGGATTTTCCAGTATATTATTTGGGATCCTGAGAATGAAGCTAAAGTAAAATTGGTAGATTTAAATGCTGCAGAGCGAATTCGTGAAATTAATATCCGCAAACTTTCTACCCAATATTTACCGATAAAGGGTGCAGCTTCTGATAATGTATATCAAATTAACTTTGAAAAATTGGGCTATAAAACAGATGTAACTGTGAAAAGCCCTTATTCTGGTACCGAATTACCAATATTTATGACAGGCGATGGTGAAATGCATGTCGACTATTCAATCGATTTAGGTCAACTACTAAAAGAAGACAAACCTGCTGTAAAACCTGGAGATGATATTCGTCAGCTACTTGTCGATAAATATCCAGTAGTACCAGCTTATTCTATACCGTATACAGTAGATGAAAATGGTGAGCCAATTTATTCTATGGATGCCTATAATAGTGACGCAAAAAAAGCTAGAGAAAAAGCTAGAGAAAAAGCAATTCAAGAGTCTGAATCTAAAACTAAAAAAGATTAGACACTAAGAGGTTGGGACATAACTAAATGGTTCCTTCGAAAAGTCGAATAATTTCTAAATTAACAAAACACGATAAATAGAAAAACCGAACTATTCCGAA
>NZ_JBNNVG010000042.1:0-37244 GCF_050280425.1 Lysinibacillus sp. NPDC093190
CGTAGCGGCAGCAACAACAGGTTTTGTCTGTGCGAAAGCGTAGCGGCAGCAACAACAGGTTTTGTCTGTGCGAAAGCGTAGCGGCAGCAACAACACGATGCAGGTCAGTTAGCCGTTATCGCACGGATGCGATGATTTTAGGCTAACATCCTTTAAGAACTCCTTTCCGATTCCGTGACATCCGCCGGAGGCTTTAGGCCAACAGATGTTTATTGCGCGAAAGCGAAGCGTCAGCGGCACGAAGTTGGTCACTCAGTCGTTGCCACAGGACGTGGCGTTCTTAGACTGAATTCCTCTATTTCAGCAGGTGTCCAAACACCCGCTGAAGGAAGTTAAAGTCAAGCCCGCGGAAAGCGCTAACTCGGAGTGTGAATCAACCTTTGTTTATCTTATTTATATTTTTCTTTTGATGACAAGATAAAAGGGTATGTAAGCTTTCATACTTACATACCCTTTCTGAATTATTTAACTGGTACAACTGAGCCTTTCCATTCTTCAATAATGAAGTCTTGGATTTCTTTAGATTTTAATACTTCTATTAATTTTTTAATTTCTCGTTTTGTTTCATCACCAGCACGTACAGCGACAATGTTTACATATGGAGATTCTTTATCTTCAAGAGAAATTGCATCCTTCAATGGATTTAAGCCGTTATCGATTGCAAAGTTCGAGTTGATTAGAACCGCATCACCTTCATTATTTTCGTACATTTGTACAAGCATTTCAGGTGCTGTACTTGCATCGAATTTGAAGTTTTTAGGGTTTTCTGCGATATCTTTTATTTCTGCTGCTGTTTTATCAACACCATCTTTTAATTTAATTAAGCCCTTAGCTTCTAATAAAGAAAGCATACGACCGTGGTCTGATACTGAGCTAGAAAGTAAAATTGTTGCACCTTTTGGTAGATCATCAAGAGATTTATATTTTTTAGAGTAAATTCCGATTGGTTCAATGTGAATGGCACCAGCATTTACAAAGTCATAGCCATTTTCTTTCATGCTAAGCTCTAAGTAAGGTAGATGTTGGAAATAGTTTGCGTCAAGATCGCCAGTTTCTAAATGTTGGTTTGGTAATACATAGTCTTGATATTTTTCAATTTTAAGATCGATACCTTCTTTAGCTAAAATTGGTTTTGCTTTTTCCAGAATAACCGCATGAGGTGTATTCGAAGCACCTACTGTTAACGTTACGTTTTCTTTACTATCACCCGATGATGAGTTTGAGCTTGCATCTTCTTTTTTACCAGCACCACAAGCGGCTAAAGCTAGTACTAATACTGATAAAAATAATCCTACTAATAGCTTCTTCATTTTATTACTCTCCCTTTTTTCTTATTCTTAAATCAATAATGCCTCGGCATAATTGCGTCCGGAATCGGCTTTGTCTTAGGCCTGCAGATGTTTTTTGCGCGAAAGCGTAGCGGCAGCGGCACCGAAGCAGGTCAGTTAGCCGTTATCGCATGGATGCGATGATTTTAGGCTAACATCCTTTATGAACTCCTTACTGATTCCGTGACATCCGCCGGAGGCTTTAACTTCTCTCAGCAGGTGTTTGAACACCTGCTGAAAGAAGTTAATATGTTAACGGTATAAAACCGAGATAACCTCTTAGATGTTCGTAGCGAGATTCTCTTTTTGTCACTACAATTTTTATTAGCGCCTCTTTAGCGTTTATCTGTTTTGATTGTAATCATGTCGCCAATCCATTGAATAATAAATACTACAATTAAGATTAATATAGTCGCCATTAAAGTTACATCTTGGCGATTACGTTGGAAACCATCTAAGAATGCTAAGTTTCCTAGACCACCTGCACCGATAATACCTGCCATCGCAGTATAACCGACAAGTGCTACAGCTGTTACAGTAAGACCAGAAATAAGCGCTGGTAAAGATTCCGGAATTAATACTTTCCAAATAATCGTTGACGTTTTGGCACCCATTGAACGAGCTGCTTCAATAACACCTTTATCAATTTCACGTAAAGCAATTAATACCATTCGTGCATAGAATGGTGCAGCTCCAATAATTAGTGCGGGTAAAGCCGCATCTGCGCCACGAATTGTGCCAAGTAAAAATTTCGTAAATGGAATTAATAAAATAATCAAAACGATAAATGGAATCGAACGGAAAATGTTAACGATTGATCCTGTTAAAAAGTTCACAATTTTATTGGCCCATAGTTGGTTGGGACTTGATAAAAACAATAAGATTCCAATTACTAATCCAAGTATAAATGTGATGATCGTAGAAATTGTTGTCATGTACAACGTTTCATACGTAGCGTCCCACATTTTTTCCCAGTCGACATTCGGAAAAAGACTAGTTAACATTTGTAATCACCTCCGTTTGTACTTCGACTGTATTTAAGTAGCTCAGTGCAGCAGCAACATTTTCCTCTGAGCCAACAATTTGTACAACAAGTGTGCCGTACGCGCCATTTTTCGTTTGCGAAATATTACCATGTACAATACTTACTTCTACATCAAACTGTTTCACAAGATGTGAAATGACAGGCTGCTCTGTTTTTTCTCCTACAAAGATTAGCTTAACAAGTTGTCCATTAGGGTAATTTGCTTTAATTTGTGCCACAGTTTCCTGT
The DNA here is from genome assembly GCF_050280425.1 of Lysinibacillus sp. NPDC093190. Taxonomy (NCBI): domain Bacteria; kingdom Bacillati; phylum Bacillota; class Bacilli; order Caryophanales; family Bacillaceae; genus Lysinibacillus; species Lysinibacillus sp. NPDC093190. The sequence continues at coordinate 2,602 of NZ_JBNNVG010000042.1, forward strand.
GTTTCCTTCGTATCTGTAATTTGAGAAACGAATTTTTTCGTAATGGCAGCTTGTGGAGCTTGGAATACTTGTAATACTTCACCACGTTCTACAATTTCTCCAGCTTCCATAACCGCTACACGATGACAAATTTTGCGAATAACGTGCATTTCATGTGTAATTAACACAATCGTTAGACCTAATCGTTCGTTAATATCGACAAGGAGATCCAGGATAGCATCTGTTGTCTCCGGATCGAGTGCGGATGTTGCCTCATCACATAACAATACCTCTGGATTATTAGCAAGCGCACGAGCGATACCTACACGTTGCTTTTGTCCCCCTGATAGTTGTGATGGATATGCTTTAGCGCGCCCTTCTAAGCCAACTAAAGTTATCAATTCTTTCACACGTGTTTCACGTTTTGCCTTTGGAACACCTGCGATTTCTAGTGGAAAAGCGATGTTTTCTTCAACAGTTCTAGACCAAAGTAAATTGAAATGCTGGAAAATCATACTAACCTTTTGTCTAGCATCTCTGAGCTTTTGTCCCTTTATGGATGAAAATTCTTGATTGTTAACCGTTACCGTACCAGATGTAGGCTTTTCTAAACCGTTTAACAAGCGAATCATTGTACTTTTACCAGCGCCACTATAGCCGATAATGCCAAAAATTTCACCTTTATTGATAGAAAGGTTGACGTCTTTGACTGCTGTTAATTCGCCATTCGCGGTTTTGTATTTCTTCGTAATATTTTGCAGCTGAATCATAGCGAATTCTCCTTTTCTTATATCAATTATGCCTCGGCATAATTGCGTCCGGAGGCTTTAGGCCAACAGATGTTTTTTGCGCGAAAGCGTAGTGCTAACGTAGCGTCAGCAGCACGAAGTTGGTCACTCAGTCGTGTGTTGTTGTTGCCGCTACGCTTTCGCACAGATAAATTACCACAGGACGTGGCGTTCTTAGACTGAGTCCCTCTATTTCAGCGGATGTCTTTTGTACAGAAAGCGTAGCGACAGGTACAGGTGCTTGGACACCCGCTGAAAAAAATTAAAAACCCCTTCACTTAAAGACAAGTAGAAGGGGTCACGTAATATACGCTAAACCGTTCTCTCATCTTTCAAAGATAAATCTTTGGGTGATTTGGCACCTTTTCACGATTGTGATGGTTGCCGGGCTTCATAGGGCACTTCCCTCCGCCGCTCTTTATAAGAGTTCGATATATTTAATTGTTTTTTTAATATATTTGTTACTTTACCACGCGAGTAAAGTTCAGTCAATTAATTTTTTAACAATTCGTATAAATACGGTACGGATTGAAAGGCATAAACCTTTTCTGTCACTTCTCCGCCTTCACATACGAGTAAACATGGTACACTTTCGATTTTATGAGCATAAGCTATTTGCTCTATAAAATTAATATTCGCTTTACCGACCTGAAGCTGTGGCAGTAATTGCTCAACAACCGTCATCATTTTCGATGCAACCGCACATGTTCCACACATAGGCGTATATAAATAAAAGGCAGCTTTTTCACCTGACTGGACAACCGCGTCCCACTGCTCTTTTGACCATTCTTCCATCATTTTTCACGCAACCTTACAAAATATATTCATTATGGATTGAGAAGTGTGCACGAAGCAATATCGCTGCTAACACCTTCCTCGGAGTTGTCTCAACTTCCTTATATGTTGGCATCGTACGTAAATGCTCAGCCTCTGGATAATGTCTGTCCATTAATGCTCGTAGTTTATCACCCGATGTATCTGCATCAAAAAACGTATAAAGCTCACAACCCTCGTATGGATCAAGTAGCTCTTCTAATTGATGCACACCAATTGTACCATTCGTACAAAGTATTTTAACATCTTCATTTATAATAGGTTCAATTTGAAGCTTATCCGATCGGCCTTCGACAATTAAGCATTTTCCCTCGACCATCACGCCACCCCCATTTAGACATATCCCTTATAATCCATTATATCAATAAACTTTATCGTTGATACAGTTAGACACCTATTGATAAAGGAATATACTTACATTCACCTCTCTTACTATAGGAGCAGGATGAATGAAGATAATAAAAAACGTCGGTAGTTTCCGACGTTTTTCTAATACAGGCTTGTCTTATTCAGCAATCATTTCTTCGTATTGCTCAGCTGTCATAAGCTTTTCAACTTCTGATGCATCAGCAGGCTCTACAACGACCATCCATGCTTTTTCATATGGTGATTCATTAACGAATTCTGGGCTATCTTCTAAATCTGCATTTACTTCAACTACTGTACCTGAGATTGGTGCGTATAATTCAGAAACTGTTTTTACAGATTCTACGCTACCGAATGGATCATCAGTTTTGATTTCGTCGCCAACTTGTGGAAGCTCAACGAAAACGATATCTCCAAGTTCAGATTGTGCGAAATGAGAAATACCGATACGTACTTTACCATCTTCTACTTTCACCCATTCGTGCTCTTCAGAGTAACGTAAGTCTTTAGGTGTGCTCATGCAAAAAACCCCTCCATAAATATGTAATATATTCATTTTCAGTGTGCCATACTTCTTCCATAAAAACAAGATTAAAAGCGTTATTTCCAAGCTTGCTCAAAATCTGATTCTTTAAACCCTAAAGTAACTTTTTTTCCATCGGTTACAATCGGACGTTTAATCAACATACCATCTGACGCAAGCAGTTCAAGCTGCTCCTCTTCAGTCATTTCTGCAAGTTTATCCTTCAAGCCAAGCTCTCGATATTTCATACCAGAAGTATTAAAAAATTTCTTTAACGGTTGTCCACTAGCTTGCCATAAGTTTGATAATTCGTCCTTTGTAGGCGGTTGTTCGACAATGTGTACCTCCTCGTATGAAACCCCATTGTCTTTTAGCCATTTTTGAGCTTTTTTGCAAGTAGTACATTTCGGATATTGAATAAATTGAATTGTCATTTATAGGCTCCTCTACTATCATTTTAGGACACTACATTTTCGTGTCCCCCTCATTTTCTGTAGTATACCATCATAACCGTTGCGAACCAAAACGAAACTCTTCGTGCTATAGCGTGGGGTTGATTGGAGTTCCAGGCTACTCGCTTTCCTGTGGACGTCCGATGAGCCGCTTCGCTGCAGGGTCTCATCTGTGACGCTGATCGCCTAGCCTAGCCTCCACTCCAATCAATTCTCTTAGTGTGTATCTTTCTTCTGACATTTCATTCTAATTTATAATAATAAAACGACACTTCAACAATAATATTTTATCTGTGCGAAAGTGAAGCGACAGTGGCAACAAAAGCGAAGGGAGTGACTAGACGCTCCAAAATGCCGATCGCTGATACGATACCAAGAATCGCTGATTACAACATGAAAATCGCTGATAAGATGCCAAGAATCGCTGATTACAACATGAAAATCGCTGATAAAATGCCAAGAATCGCTGATTACAACATGAAAATCGCTGATAAAATGCCAAGAATCGCGCCCAAGCACCCAGTCGGAACGGCAATCAACCCTCGTTTTGCCGAAGAACTTTATTTCCAACAAAAAAACCTAGCTATCACATCTCGGATAGCTAGGTTAAGTTTGCTATATTAAACTATATATTTTTCTGCTTCAATTAATTTAACAGAAGCTTCGCGTTTCTTCGCGATTAAGTTGTATGGGTTGTTGCGAGTTAACTTACGGAGTGCAGACAATGTCATGCGTGCAGCATCGCCGTCTGCTGAAGCAAGAATCGTATCTTTTGCTTCTTTTTCAATTTCTGCAAATGCTTCCTGGCAGAAGATTTGAGTGTACAGTAATTTTTGATGAGCTTTTTCAGCACCGTCACGAGCAATCGCTTTTTCTGTACGCAATACAGCTGATTCCATAGCGAATAGTTGGTTTGCGATATTTGCAATATTCACCAATACTTCTTGCTCTTGATCAAGCTTCGCGCCGTAGCGTTGTGCTGCTAAACCTGCTGCCAATACAGCAATTTTCTTCGCATTTTTCACAAGATATTTTTCCTGAGCTAGCGGTTCTGTGCCTACATCTTCAGGCATTAGCATTAGAAGCTCCTGTTGTAAATTTTGAGCGACTTGTAGTAATGGCAATTCACCTTTTAATGCTTTCTTCATAAATGTACCTGGTACAATCATGCGGTTAATTTCATTAGTACCTTCAAAAATACGATTAATACGAGAATCACGATAAATACGCTCTACTTCGTATTCAGCCATAAAGCCGTAACCACCGTGTAATTGAACCGCTTCATCTGCAATGTAATCTAAAGTCTCAGAACCAAATACTTTAGCAATAGAACATTCAATAGCATACTCAGCAATTGCACCAGCAATCACTTTCCCTTGCTTTTGCTCTTCTGGGCTTAGCTGACTTAAACGGTCTTCAAATAAACCTACTGTACGATAGTTTAATGACTCAGACGCATATAATTGTGAAGCCATTGTCGATAATTTTTCTTTTGTTAGATTAAAATCAGACAGCTTCGTTTTAAACTGTTGACGTTGGTTTGTGTATTGAATGGCTAGCTCTAATGCGCGCTTCGAGCCACCAATTGTTCCAACCCCTAATTTATAGCGACCAATATTTAAAATATTAAAGGCAATAACGTGTCCGCGACCTACTTCACCTAAAAGGTTTTCTACAGGTACTTCTGCATCTTCAAGGATTAATGTACGTGTCGATGAAGATTTGATACCCATTTTTTTCTCTTCTGCGCCAACCGAAACGCCATTAAAGGCACGCTCTACGATAAATGCTGAGAATTTATCGCCATCAATTTTTGCATAGACAACAAATACATCTGCAAAGCCTGCATTTGTAATCCATTGCTTTTCACCATTTAAAATATAATGTGTCCCTGCATCATTTAACTTCGCAGTTGTTTTTGCACCTAATGCATCAGAACCTGAACCTGGCTCAGTTAATGCGTAAGCAGCAATTAATTCACCTGACGCAAGCTTTGGTAAATACTTTTGCTTTTGCTCTTCATTTCCGAAAAGTACGATTGGTAAAGAACCAATACCTACGTGTGCACCATGCGTAATAGAGAAGCCACCAGCAACTGACATTTTTTCTGCGATTAATGCAGAAGAAACTTTGTCTAACCCTAGACCCTCATATTCTTCAGGTACATCTGCGCTTAGTAAGCCGAGCTCACCTGCACTTTTTAGTAGACGAACCGAATGCTCAAATTCATGGTGTTCTAAATTTTCAACGACTGGTAACACTTCATTTGCTACATACTCTTCAGTTGTTTTAGCAATCATTTTATGCTCATCTGTGAAATCTTCAGGTGTAAATACACGATCTAATTCCACATCTTCAATAATAAATCCGCCGCCTTTAATGAAATCCGTTGTTTTTTCTGTCATTCTAAATTCCTCCCTATATATCTATTTTTAATAGCTTTTATCCCCAATATATAGAAAAGCTTGAAGCACTGTGTTCGGAGGCAACCGAAAACGCTGCACTCCAAGCTGATCTAGCAAAAATTATAGAATTTCAAATACTCCTGCAGCACCCATTCCGCCGCCAATACACATTGTCACGACACCATATTTCTTACCTTGACGCTTCAATTCATGGATAAGCTTTAATGTTAAAATGGCTCCCGTTGCACCAAGTGGGTGACCTACGGCAATTGCTCCACCATTGACATTTACTTTGTTTTGGTCAATGCCTAAATGACGTACGACCTGTAAGGATTGTGACGCAAATGCTTCGTTAATTTCCCATAAATCAATATCATCAATTGCTAACCCTGCAATTTCAAGTGCTTTAGGTACAGCCACGATTGGTCCAATACCCATCACTTCTGGAGGTACACCACCAACTGCAAAGCCTAAAAACTTCGCCATTGGTGTAAGCCCTTGCTTTTCTGCTTCCTCACGATCCATCACAAGTACTGCTGCTGCACCATCAGAAGTTTGAGAGGCATTACCAGCTGTAACACTACCCTTTACATGGAAGGCTGGACGAAGCTTCGCTAAACCTTCTACAGATGTACCTGGACGTACACCTTCATCCATTCTAAACGTGAATTTTTTCACCTGTGGTTTGTTGTTATCGTCTACATAATGCTGTTCCACTTCGATTGGTACGATTTCATCATTGAATTTACCTTCTTTAATCGCTTTTTCTGCAAGCTCATGTGAACGCACAGCAAATGCATCCTGATCTTCTCTACTTACATTGTATTGACGTGCCACTTCCTCAGCTGTATGCCCCATCCCCATATAATATTGGGGAGCAGTTTCTGCTAGCGTTGGATTTAAGCGAGGTGTATTGCCAACCATTGGCACCATACTCATCGACTCGACTCCACCAGCAAGAATCGCCTTAGAATGCCCTAGCATAATACGCTCTGCTGCAAAAGCAATTGCCTGTAAACCTGATGAACAGAATCTATTAATTGTCAGCGCTGGCGTTGTATCTGGTAATCCAGCAAGCGCTCCAATATTACGTGCTATGTTCATGCCTTGCTCAGCTTCAGGCATTGCACATCCTAAAATTAAATCGTCAATCGGACCTTCATAGCCCGCTCTTTTTAATGTTTCTTTGACAACAACCGCTCCAAAATCATCTGGTCTAACTGTTGCTAAAGAACCCTTTTTTGCTTTTCCAATCGGAGTTCGTGCTCCTGCTACAATAACGGCTTCACGCATCGTATTAATCCCCCTTTGTTTCATGTGCTAGTATGGTCACAGTCTTGAAATTAGTTACGCAATGGTTTTCCCTTTAAAAGCATGTGCTGCATTCTTTGTTGAGACAACGGATCTGCAACTAAGCTTAGGAACGCCTCACGCTCAAGGTTTAATAGGTACTGTTCATCTACTAATGTGCCATATGGAACTTTACCACCAGCAATGACATACGCTAATTTTTTAGCGATTTTTAAATCGTGTTCACTAATATAGCCTGATTCAAACATTCCTTGCGCACCGATTAGTAGCGTACCGTAGCCTGATGCACCGACTACAGGAACTTTCGTAGGTACAGGTGCTTGATAGCCTGCCTCATAAAGCGCTAGTGCAGCTTGTTTTGCATCATATAGTTGGTGATCTGGGTTAACAGAAATCCCGTCAGCAAAGTTTAAGAAGTTATTTTCACGTGCTTCTTCACCAGATGTCGAAACTTTTGCCATCGCAACTGTTTCAAATACTTTATTAGCAATATGTTGATAGTCTACCTCAACGCCATTTGGTAACCCTTTGATGAATTTTTGGTATAGTGCCTTATTACCGCCGCCGCCAGGAATTAATCCTACGCCAACTTCTACTAAGCCCATATACGTTTCCATTGTTGCTTGAATATGTGCAGCTGGTAAACAAACCTCTGCTCCTCCACCAAGTGTCATAGCAAAAGGTGCTGCCACAACAGGCTTGCGAGAATATTTAATCTTTTGCATCGCATCTTGGAATGCTTTAATAACGAAATCTAGCTCAAAAATATTATCATCCTGTGCTTCTACTAAAATCATTCCTAGATTCGCACCAACACAGAAGTTTTTCCCTTGATTACCGATGACTAAGCCTTTAAAGTTAGCTTCTACTTCATCGACTGCAAAGTTAATCATTTGAATAATGTCTAAGCCAATTGCATTTGATTGGGAGTGGAATTCAAGTAATGCAATTCCGTCACCTAAATCTATTAAGCTAGCACCTGTATTTGATTTAATAACACCGTGCTTTTTCTTATAACGTTTTAAGTTAATTTCTTTTTCATTAACTGGCACTTTTACGTATTCAGAGCCATTATAATACGCTAGATCACCGTCAATTTCCGAATAGAAAGTGTCAAAGCCGCTTGCTAACATCTCTTTGACAAATGCCGGCACTTCACGACCTTCAGCCTCCATTTTAGCTACGGACTCTTTGACGCCAATTGCATCCCATATTTCAAATGGACCTTGCTGCCAGCCGAAGCCCCATTTCATAGCATTGTCAATGGCAACAATATCATCAGCAATTTCACCGTGTAGCTGTGCAGAGTAAATTAGCGTCGGAGCGAAGATACCCCATAATAACTCTCCAGTACGATCCTTAGCATATGTTAGTACTTTCACTTTATTTGCTAATCCACGAGTTTGTTTTGCCATCTCGATAGAAGGTGTTTTTAATTTTTTCGCCGGGCTATATTCTAGTGTGTTTGGATCAATTTCAAGGATCTCTTTACCTTGCTTTAAGAAGAAACCTTGACCTGATTTTGCTCCTAGCCAGCCGTTTGTAACCATTTTCTGTAGGAATTCTGGTACTGCAAATACTTGTTGCTCTTCACCAGTTGTTTGATCATAAACGTTTTTCGCTACATGGATAAATGTATCTAAACCAACAACATCTAACGTTCGGAATGTTGCAGATTTTGGACGACCAATTAGTGGACCTGTTACAGAATCTACCTCACCAACTGAATAGCTACCCTTCATCATTTCTTGTAAAGTAATTAGTAAGCCGTACGTTCCGATGCGATTGGCAATGAAGTTCGGTGTATCCTTAGCAAGTACGACACCTTTGCCCAGCACATCTTCGCCAAATGTTTTCATAAAGCTTACAACCTCTGGCGCTGTAGTGTTTGCCGGAATGACTTCAAGTAATTTTAAATAGCGTGGCGGATTGAAGAAGTGAGTTCCTAGGAAATGCTTTTGAAAATCTTCTGAACGTCCTTCTGCCATTGCATTAATACTTATGCCAGATGTGTTTGAACTAATAATTGTGCCAGGCTTACGTACAGCATCAATTTTTTCATATAGGCTTTGTTTAATCGCTAAATTTTCAACGACAACTTCAATAATCCAATCTACATCTTTTAATTTCTCTAGATCGTCCTCAAAGTTACCAACCGTTAGTAGTGATAAATTTTTCTTAGAAGTAAGTGGTGCTGGCTTTTGCTTTAATAGCTTTTGAAGAGCTCCGTTGACGATACGATTTCTTACAGCAGGATGCTCTAAGGAAAGACCTTTGGCTTCTTCCTCTTTTGTTAGTTCCTTCGGCGCAATGTCTAATAATAATGTTGGAATACCGATGTTTGCTAAATGTGCTGCAATTCCAGAGCCCATTACTCCAGAACCTAGAACAGCTGCTTTTTTAATGTTGTAAGTCACAAGCAATTCCCCCTTATTCTCCCATTGAATGAATAGCCATTCATTTTTTGACCAAAAAAATATCAAGTTTGCCTTAGCGTATTTTTGTCCAGATAATTTTAGGCATAATCTGTGACATACGACTGAGGCTTATCTCCGTCCAGCTACCATTGTAGTTTTTGAGGTAAATATTTTCCGCTGAATGAAGATAAAACTACTTTTTCTGTTTTTAGTGTAGATTATTTTGTTTAATTTAGCAATCATTTTTCTCCAATTATTTTTGCGATATATAACTTTTTTTGTTTTTTACGAGCGAAAACAAGACAATAAGTAGATATCGATTATTCCAAACAGAAAACTTTCAGGTTGCGAGAAAAATGTGTAGAATGGAAAGCAAGGAGAGTGAAATACTTATGAAAACAATTACAACTGCTGAACAATTTAATGAACTGATCTCTGGTGATCAAAAAGTTCTAGTGAAATTTTACGCTGGATGGTGCCCAGATTGCACACGTATGAATATGTTCATCGATCCAATTATCGAAGAGTACAACCAATATGACTGGTATGAACTTAACCGCGATGAGCTTCCAGAAATTGCGGACAAATATGATGTAATGGGTATTCCAAGCCTACTAATTTTCCAAAACGGTGAAAAATTAGCACACTTACATAGTGCTAATGCTAAATCACCTCAGCAAGTTACGGAATTCTTATCTGCACAACAATAATTAACTAGGCTAAAATAGCAAAGTTAATGTAGAAGAGCTACTAATCTGTGGCGAAAGCGAAGCGTCAGCCGCAAGTAACAGAATTCTTATCTGAATAATAAAAAGCGCGCTGCATTTCTTTTTGAAATGCGGCTCTTTTTAGAAAGGAGATTATGATGCGCCAGCCATTGTCACTACAAGGAAAATCACAATATGATGCATCCACTTCATCAAAATACCGTAATTCTGCTTGTGGTCCTACAACTATACACGTAGTCTTAAACTATTTCGAAGATCAAGCTCCTTCGGTAAATGAGCTTTATAAACTTCTTGGTGGCACGAAAATCGGGTTATTTAAATGGCGTCTAATTCGCAATCTTCGCCGACTACGTCCGACATGGGATATTCGTGATTGTACTTTAAAGAAGGCTATGCAGGAAATCGATGCAGGTCGCCCTGTCGCCATACGCTTTGACCGCTATTTTAGCTTAAATTGGTGCGATAAAAAATCTGCCTTCGCCTATCATTGGGTGCCTCTCATTGGCTATGAAATACGAAATGATGAGCTATTGTTAATATTCCATGATAATGGCGGTCCTAATCGTGAAAGTAAAATTCGAACGGCTCCTTTTAAAGATAATGAGAAAGTATTGAGCTTCGTAAAAATTACACCGAACTAAGTTAGAGCGTGCCTGCAATGTTAGACACGCTCTTTTTTCATCAATAATTCAAGGCTTATTTACTCTTCTCAATAATAACTTTTAGAACTTCTGCAAAAACATCCATTGTTCTATACGTTTCTTCCAACGTATTATCTATACCTCCAACTTCTAATAATACTGAATTATCGTGGATATCTTGATTATAGGTATTTTGGGGATCGATCCCTTTTTCTATTACACCTATTGATAGTCCCGGATATAATTCTTCTAGTTGTTCATGAAGCTGAGTTGCAAATGTTTTATTCGTTTCATAGTTTCCACTCGTTTTTGATACGACAAATTTAATTCTTGCGTACTCTTTCCCTTTAATTTCAATTGTGGATTCACGTCTTTTTTGAGAATCTCGATGTATATCAAAAATCATGTGAATACTGTCATTTTCAGCTAAAACTTTTTGTAAATTTTCCCGTGACACTATATATGAATCCGAAAAATGTAAACCTTTTCTTTTTAAGATTCCGGCTATATCAGTCTCATCATGTATTGAATTAATTTGCATTTCCTTTAATGCTCTACTTAACTCTTTACCTACCAATGTTACATTTTTAGTATCACTATACGCCTGATCACTATTCACCTGCTGTGCAGGAAGCTCTGGAATAAATGATTCTATATTATGTGAATGATAAATATATACCACAGGTTCCTTCTCTTCCATTGCATAAGACAATGACGCCCCTCCATCACTATGGGCTACCTGTGAAACTGTGCCACTTCCATTTAAGGAAATTAACCATGGAAAAATAAATGCACAAACTAAAACGCCACTTGTAATCACAGAGAATTTTGTGAAGATTCTTTTTTTACCCATGCTTCGTGCTCGTTGTCTAAGAGTATTTTCAGTTGCAGAAACAAACTCCCTTCTAGGATGTTGAGGGTACATTTCTTTCAGCATATCAAATAAGTCTTTTTCATTTTGCATTTGTCAAAACCCCCTCTATTTCAATATTCAGTTTTCTTTTAAGTTCTTTTAGGGCTCTGTGGTAATCAACTTTTACTTTCGCCGCACTACATTGAAGAATTTCCGAAGTCTCGTTTATGGAAAATTCATTAATACCTCGAAGAATGACTACTGCTCTGTAATTAGGTTTTAATTTAGCAATTGCTTCATGAATAAATTCTTTTAATTCTGTTACCTCAAATTCCTCATCAGGTTTCTTTTCATTCGATGATAACTGATTAAAAAAACCATCCTTAAATAGTGAGGCAAACCTTTTCTTTCTGTAGTGATCTATTGCTACATGTTTTGCGATTGAAAAAATCCACGTTTTTAAATGATAGTTGCCATTAAAATTCGATAAATCTTTTAATACCCGAATGAATACTTCTTGGGTCAAATCCTCAGCATCATTTTGATTTCCCGTAAAACAAACGAGAAATCTATAAACGTCTAAGTAATACAAATTGTAGATTTCAACTATTCTTGATTCCATGTTATTTGAATCAATCAATCTTTCCCCTCCTTTTACTTATTTGCTTATAATTCGTTTGAGGTTAGGAAAAGGTTACAAAAATTTTTGTATGAAAAAGGCTCATCACCATAAAGTGTGGTTGATTTCCGTTCCGGCTGGGCGCTTTCCTGGGGGCGTCCGATGAGCCGCTTCACTCGCGATGCTCGCTGCAGGGTCTCATCTGTGACGCTGATCCCCTAGGAGTCGCCCAGCCTCCACTCCAATCAACCTATGTACATGGCATATGTTTTACCAAATATCTGCCTCAACATTTGGTGATAAGCCATAAAAAAAGCAGAGCATATTTCTATACTCTGCGTGGACAACTTGATGTTTGTTTTTAAATAAGCGAATACAGTGAGCGTGCCTGCTTGGCGATTAATGTGTAGCCACGTTCTTCTATTTCTTTGAACATTTGAGGCTCGTAATCAGGTAATACTAGGCTCGCTAATTCTGCTTCGATTGGTACGTTCGTTTGAATTGTTGCAAGCTCGTGTGACAATTTTAGCATGTCTAGATTCTCTTTAATTTTCGTGCGTTGACCAGGCTTTAATTCGTCTAATGACATAAGAACCTTTTCGATAGAACCATATGTTTGAATTAACGTAAGTGCCTGCTTTGGTCCAATTCCCTTAACACCTGGGTAACCGTCACTCGTATCTCCCATAAAGGCTTTGACCTGTGCAAATTGAATAGGTTCGATGCCATATTCCTCTTGAAAGCGTGTATGCGTATAAACGTCATACTCTGTGTAACCTTTTTTCGTAAAAGCAATTTCCGCTGATGGTCTTAAAAGCTGCAGTAAATCCTTGTCTCCACTAATTACCGTAATGTCAGCCTTATCCTGAAATTTTGTAATCATTGAGCCAATTAAATCATCTGCCTCCATCCCTTTAACACCGAAATTTTGCCAGCCAATTTGTTGCGATAAATTTTTCGCCATATCAAATTGTGGTAGCATTTCCTCTGGTGGTGATGGACGATTAGCCTTATAGCCATCAAATAATTCGTTGCGGAATGTATGTGCACCCATATCCCAGCAAACAGCAAGATGGGTCGGCTTCATAATAGATTGTGCCGTTAATACATGACGCACAAATCCTTGTGCACCGTTAGAAGGTGTCCCATCCGCCAGACGAATATAATGCCCCATAGCAGCAGACGCAAAAAATGAACGGAATAATAGCGCCATGCCATCAACAATTAATAGTTTTGGTTTTGTTGTCATAATAAATAATCCTCTCTATAACAATACAATGATGTATTCATTCATAATATATTAAGCATTGTTCTATTATAGCAAACTATCATCAAACTTCATTGTAAATATATACAAGCCATTATTCCGTCTCATTTTATAACTATCTAATCATAGCATTGCCTTTCTTTGAAATACGATTGCGGTAATCCAGTCGAATACCTGTTAACCATTGTAAAAATGCTGTCACGCCCATCTTTACTGTTTCAGGGCGTAGGTCCCCCTCCTTTGGATCGGCGTAGACAAAGTCAATATGGCGGACCCCTTCATTTTCTCCAATGAGTTTTAGGATTTCAAATAATTCATAGGCCGTTAATCCACCTGGTGTTGCTGCAGGTACATCTGGAGCGAATATAATATCGAGTGCATCCAAATCTACTGATACATAAATACGATCCACCTCATACATAAGCTGACGAAGCATTTCGCGAATTGTTAATTGTATGCCATCACGACGCATCTGTTTTAACGTAATCATATGAATCCCTTGTTCTTTCGCGTAGTGAATCATTTCTGGTGAATTAAAAAAGCCGTGTAACCCGACATTATAAACATGTTTCCCCTCTACAACCCCTGCTGCAATGAGCTTCTGTATTGGAGAATCCATGGCTAAACCAATTTCCTCCTGATTGCGGGCATCCAAATGCGTATCTATTTGAATAATCCCTATACGATCCTTTGGAAAAGCATTCTTTATGCCTCTTAGAGAGCAAGCTGTAATCGCATGATCTCCACCTATAAGACAGGTAAAGCTTTTAGAATATGCGGTGCTTAAGCTTTCTGCCGCAGCTTCTACAGCTGACTCAGAAAGCATTCTATCCGTCTCGTGGATGGCTACATCACCTACATCAATGACTGCCAACGAGCGCAAATCTACTTGCTCATCTAAATTATAGGATTGAAAGCTAGGCCAAGCCTTTCGAAATGCTGTTGGATACAACGCTTTTTGGGAGGGTTTACTAGCATACGATAATAAAGCACCGTACAAAATAATATCTACATCATTTGGAAGTGGATTTTCTTTTTGCTTAATCCATTGATGCATAGCTGAACCATTTTCTTGCTTATACTGCCATTCTGGTTGAATAAACATTTAACCGACCACCTTCATGCTATTTTTCTATAACTACCATAACGTAGGGTTGATTTCCGTTCCGACTGGGCGCTTTCCTGGGGGCGTCCGATGAGCCGGATCGAAGTAAATTGCCCTATACTACTTTATTGTTCCTATAAATATACCTAGAGAAATATCTTCCACATTAATAGTACCATTAGTACATACAATTTCGTCAAAGTTCGGTATTTTCCCTCTTAATTTCTTAAAAAAACCCACATACCCCATTTACCCCTTTAAACACAAAAAGTAGCAAACTAGGCAATTTTCTAGTTCGCTACTTTTGGGGATTTTTTCACCCCACTGAGTATTAGTCTTCACCAATCGGGCTTTTGCGGGATAGAGCTTGGCAAAGCTCTGCGACCTCGTGCATCGTATAGCTTTGAAAATTATATTGATTACGTAATTCCTGATAATATTGTAAAAGTTCCTCAAGCATAGCTAAATTTTTTTCAATGTTCTTGCCAAAATTATGAGGGTGCCACCATAAATGATAAAAAGCTTTAGACCTTGCAGCTGCATGCATTCCCTCTTTAATACGTTTGATCTTTAAGCCTTCAAAAAATCGTAATGGACTACAATAGGGTCTTAAAAATGCACTTGAACGAATGTTAATAAAAGAATCCATTTGCATTTCTTCAAGCGTTACAAGATGATTTCCTGTTACATTAACATAGGTATCCAGCCATTTTTTTGCACCTAATAGACGACCTTTTTTCGTGAATTTTTGAGGATCGTACAACGGATGTTTTTCATTTCCTCGATAACATACAAATCCTACGTCCTGACATGCGGAGAAATATGCTTCGTTCACTTGATTACGCGGAAATACAATCGATTTCATCGGTGCGATATTTTCTTCACAAATCATTGCAGTAGCATGTAAATCTGCACGAAAATTTGCTTCAGTTTGTCCATTTTCTAAACAGTAAAAATGTGAAAACGTATGACTTCCTATTTCTTGATGTGGCGTACATTTAATTTTCTCAATTAAAGATTTGCCGAAATGTAAGAGATCCTCCTGCTCATTTTCCCCTACTTTTGCAAGTTGTGTATGTGCTGCATAGCGCATATTTTTATATTTTATTGGGATACCTCTTAAATAGTGAGCCATTTCTGCTTTTGTATCTGCAAACAATAGACCCACTGTGGCCCAAGTCGCATGAATGCCATATCGTTCAAACAACTCTAGTATTTTAGGCAATGCTTCACGTACGCCATATAAATTTTTATTGTATTGTCCGTACTTAAATACATCGTGGACACCCCAATTTAGCTCAAAATCCAATGATATAACAAGACCTCCACGATTTACTTCAATTACTACTTCCTCCATTTTTGCACGCCCAGTAACAGTGCACGTATTTTTGATTGGGTAATGTAGCCGGAGTATACATCGACAACTTGTCCACCGAAGCCTTGCTTAAATGCACGAACATTTTGATCATCTGTCAGTTTCCCCATATCATATAAAACAAAGCCTTGCTCCTTTAAATGCAATAAATTGTGCCATAGTAAGAAACGATTTGCATAACGAACTGGTCTTTTTAAATGCTCTGGCATCGATTGTGAATGACAAGTCGCTACATAATAGGACATCGCTTTATTAGCGTATACAATATCGAGTCTATAGCATAGTGTTTGTCCACAAATACTGCGAATCTCAGACAACCATAGCGCTCCTTTATTTTTTAAGAGCGTAATAGCTTCCATTTGAGACTTGCTAATTAGCTCGAGTTTTTTCCTTTTTGCGAAGTTATTATAAAACTGTTGAAAGGCTCGTAAATTTTCATCTGATGGCTCTTTATAAATAAAAACTTGATAGGACTCTTTTTGTGCACGACGAAGAATTTTTCGATTACTTTCAGAAAGAGCAAGATACAATGATGATTCACTTTCTGTAAGGTGAATATGAACCGTTTCACTTTTGACAAGCTTACGGCTCGGTACAAGTGAATTTGTATATCCAATAACCTTCATTGATTTTCTAACATTGGCTGGCTTCTCTACAAAATAAAAATGCTGCATTGCGATATTCCATCGCTTACTTTTAATGGACAGAATGAACATCGCCCCCACTCTCTGTGTATTTTTCTACATGATTTCGCTCATAACGAGCACATTTAAAATGTTTCATTCGAGAAATACGTTTATAGCCTAACTGCAATAATCGTTTACGCTTTCGCCATTGCCAAAAGCTTGCAGTAACCCAAAGTGTTTGTGCAGGTTTCATTTTTTGGAAAAAGGCTGTGATAATATCGATATTTTTATAAGCATCATAGGTTAAAAAACATGTCTGCTTTGGCAATGCTTCAACAATTTGCAATTCATCTACACGCCAGTTCATCGCATGTAACGCAAACGCTGGCTTATTCGTTTCTGCATAAGAATCTTTGTAAATGGTGTATCCCTTATAAAATAGAGAAATAATCTCTTCCTTATCGAGTTGCATCGCCTCCTGTATCGACAACTCCTCAAACAAATCTCCTACAGGTCGATGCGGTGTAACACTATCTGACGGGGATAATTCATACAAATCCACTTGCTTAAAACGAATAAATTTTTCTACGAATAGTTGTCCATATTCTAGCCAATCTTTTACTTTTCCATACTTTACTAAGTAACGTAATTGACCTAGAGTATTGCGTTTCCATTCCACGACACGATGATTGCCTTTTAAAAATTCCTTGAGTCTTTCCTTCAGTGTAAAACGACCCGCCAATAACTTTGCACGCTTCGTTCCACTGCTTACGAGCATACGCCTTGTAAAATCAATATTAGAGCGCCAATCGAACTTATACGGCTCATAGCCAATACTCATATCGAACAAGTGATAGTTTTCAGAATAAGTTCGCTTAATAGTTTCCTGATTCACTAATCTACCCGGCCCAAATATATTAAATGTCGGCTCATGGGCAAGTGCATAAGTTACATAACGTCCTCGACAGCAAATTCCGTAGGTGAAGGCAATCCATTGGTCTTCAAAAACAAGTGCATCTACTTCTACTTGTAATGCCTCCCCTTTAAGGAGCGTTAACCGTTCGAAAAAATCCTTTTTCTTACCTTTCGTAAAATCACTTGTGTCTATCTTTTTTGCCCATCGTCGATCAAATAATCTAAACATTTGCCAAAGCTCGTCCTGCGAAGGGATTTTCCTCGTTAATGAGCCTAATTTTCGTAACTTGCGTTCTCTTCTATCCACACCATGCATTTTTCTACGTTGATTGAAATAGTTAGAAAAATCTACATCGTGAAAGGCAAGATACGGAGTCACTACACGAAAAATACTCGGGCGTAACTGCCTTTCAACAAAATATTGCTCAATGACCTTTGTAGAGTCTTTGCTTTCCAATAATCCATGAAACGAAAATAATAGATGTTTATACTTTTCAATGAGCTGATCAAACACAAAGGTCGTAGCGGGCAACAGCCATTCTTTTTTCGCTACAACACCTGAATAATTTGCAATATTTTCTCCCGCAAAGGCATAAATTCGTACTCCCCATCGAAGTCGAACTAAGAAGGGGAAAAAGGCAATAATAGTACCTTTTTCTTCAACAGCATAGAGCTCAACACGCTCTCTTCGCCCAACAATTTGCCACCAGTTATAAAACCAAGCAAATTCTATAAATGGATTATCATTGACCTCCGCTGCTAAAATTCCATCCCAAATATCCTTGTACCACATAAGCTCATCATCAGTTCGAATGCGAATTAATTGCAAATTAATCACCTTTCTTAGCCGACTTTAATACAGCCTGTTCGTAGACAAATAGAGTTTTCTGATACATTGGTAGAAACGTAAAATTCCTTAAAAAGCGACGTTCACTTGCGTCCCCCATTTTTTGACGTAAGCTCTCATCCATTAACAATTGTTTAAGCCTTTTCTTTAGTCGATCTTTATCATCTCGATTAATTAAAAATCCATTCTCATTATCAGAAACTAATTCATTGACGCCACCTACATTCGTAGCGATAATTGGAAGTCCCGCTCGCATTGCTTCAATAATGGAAATCGGTAAGCCCTCCCAATCTGATAACAAGACAAATAAATGACTTTCCTCAAGTAAAGATGTGACATCTAATTGATTGCCCAAAAATGAGACACGATCCGTTAAGCCTTTATCGGCAACGAATTTTTCTAAACTAGGACGAAGTGAGCCATCACCTATCAATTGTAGGCGCCAAGGTACATCAGAAAGCCCCGCTAAAGTCTCTAGCAATAAATCCTGTCTTTTTGGCACTTCAAAACGAGCAACCATCACAATTAATGGATGCTCCTCATTCTCTTTAATAGGTGCCACTTGCTTCTCTATTTGGTCGATGCCATTATGAATCGTCAACATTTTATGAGCAGGAGCAATTTTTTTCGTTAATGCTAGCTTGCGATCATATTCAGATACCGTAATAATTTTAGCTGTTAACGACTGAACCGATTTTTCCATTCGACTATACAGCCTCTTCTTTTTATGCGGTACGCCTTCTGTAAAACTCCAGCTATGGGCCGTAAAAACAGTTGGAATGTGTAAAAGCCTACCTACTACACGACCAATTGCGCCCGCCTTCGATGAATGTGCTGCAATAATATCTGGTTGTATTTTTTTAAATGTAGCTCTTAATTGCCAAAAGGTTTGTAAATCCTTTTTTAGGTGAATCGCTCGCTGCATGGCTGGGATACTGATCACATCAATTTTTTCTTCTTGAAAGCGCCACAGTGATGGATTATAAAGACCTGTTACAATGGTTACCTCGTGCGCTTCTTGCTTTAATTTTATAGCAAGTGCCGCCACATGCTTTTGCGCTCCGCCAATCTTATCCATACGTGTAATAAGCTGAACGATCTTCAGTACCTAACACTCCTTATTTTTATCAATTGTGCCTTGGCATAATTGCGTCTGGAATCGGCTTTGTGCTTGCACAAAGAACTCCTTTCCGATTCCATGCCATCCGCCGGAGGCTTTAACTTCTTTCAGCAGGCGTTTGGACCCCCCTGAAAACAGCTTAAATTCGCATCCATCTCACCACTTATAGAGGTAGGGGACTTCTGCTGAAAGAAGTTAATAAGCACCTGTTCTCGCTAACACTACGTAAAGTGTTTTGATGATAATTTTAAAATCCATCCAAAAGGAATGATTATCAACGTATTCTAGGTCATATGAAATTTTTTGTCCGTGAGAAATATTAGAGCGGCCGTTAATTTGAGCAAGCCCTGTTAAACCTGGCTTTACCTCTAAACGTCGTGCCTGTAAAGTGTTATAAGCATTTGTGATGGTTGGAACTTCTGGTCGTGGTCCAACAATACTCATATCTCCTTTTAAGACATTAATGAGCTGTGGAATTTCATCAATACTTAACTTCCGAAGAACGGCCCCAACCTTCGTGATTCGTACATCCTGTTCAGTTTTAAAAAAATAATCATCCGGAATTCCATCTGCACACATAGTAGGCATATTCACTGGAACTGCCTGTATGGTCATTGTCCGTAGCTTCCAAATAACAAAGCGCTGATGATCCTGTCCAGTACGGATTTGTTTAAAAAAAACAGGGCGGCCTGTGCCAATAAGAAGAATGAGGAATACTACCAACATAAGAGGAATGGTTATGAAAAGTAATAGGAGTGCCACCGCAATATCAATAATTCTTTTTCCGTACTGACTATAAAAATTAATAGTCTGAGCTGACTGCTCGTGCAATACATCATCCTTTGCATTTTTTTAGCACTTAATTTTATATATTCATTTGGGACATTTATAGAACTACTTTTGAAAAAGCAATTTCATAATAATATGTAAAAAGGAGGACCATCTCCATAACGTGGGGTTGATTTCCGTTCCCACTGGGGGCTTTCCTGGGGGCGTCGGGGCAACATGTGTTTTTTGTGCGAAAGCGTAGTGCAACGTAGCGGCAGCGACAGGATGTTGATCACGAAGGCGTTATCACAGGACGTGATGCCTTTAGCCTTCGTTCCCCTACTCGCTACGCTGCAGGGTCTCATCTGTGACGCTGATCTCCAAGGAGTCGCCCAGCCTCCACTCCAATTTACCTACTATAAATTCCATACATTCAAAAAAATATGATCTCAAATTTTTAGTAATGAATTAAAAAAGGAGTTAATTCAAAATCATTTTTGAATAACTCCTAACATTAATATATTCAACCATTAATTCCTTTTTATCCTTGTACAATTTGCACATCGCATGTAATTTGAACATTTCCTTTTAATGCCTTACTAATCATACACGTTTTTTCTGCCTTCTCAGCTAGTCGATCAATTCTTTTTTGTTCTTGCTCAGATAAATTTTGTACAACAATTTTTGGCTTATGTACGATTTTCTCATAAGTAAAAACACCATTCGTGACATCAACAAAACCTTCAGCTTGCATAGACAAATCCAACACAGCAATCTTCGAATTTTCAAGTAACGTAGCCAATGTAATCAAATAACAAGTTGCTGCCGCTCCAAGCAGCATTTCATCAGGATTTGTCCCAATCCCTGGTCCATTCATTTCTTGGGGAATAGAAATTTTCGTATTTAGCTTGTCCGCAACAATATTCCCCGTCCCATTTCTCCCCTCCGACCATTGTAAATTCATACTAAATAAATGTTGAACCATAATTAAATCCTCCTTTTGATTATGTGGTTATGGATTAGAGCGGTTGCCGGAGACCTGAGCAGTTCTGCACCATATCCGATCAGTTTTCGGGGCTACCCGAGCAGTTCTACGCTCTACCCGATTACTCCTCAGTCGGAACGAAAATCAACCCCGCGCTATGGCGATAAGGCAGTTACCATGAAAAACAATTAGTACTTACAAAATTAAATAATACTTTAATTTTACCATTTTGAAATTTAAAAAATTGATATGTTTATATAGTTAAAAAACACCTTTCTTCCCACGGCATAAAGAATTATCAATGCAATAATGAACACCAATTATTTAAGAAAAACAGGAAAACTGATTTTATGGTAGAATAGAAAAAACAATTCTTTAGGAGATTTTAAAAATGATTTTAACAAAGCAACAAGCAATACAAGCACTTAAAAAGAACAAATTTATCGGTTTTACTATTAAAACAGGAAATATTATTATAAAAAAAATGAATAAAACCGATTATAATATTTTCGTATTTGAAGAGGGCAAAGATAAACCAGTGCGCTATGTAGGCTCTATTATGAACGTGATGTCGACAATGAGCGACAAAGCTTCTAATAAGGATTTTGTCATTGTGGAGACTCTAAATAAAGATGAGGCTAAATCTGTAGAGAAAGATGCAGTCAAAGAAGTAGCTGAATCTGTAGAGAAAAATGAAACGAAAGAAGCTGCTAAGCCTGTAGAAAAAGATGCAGTCAAAGAAGCAAAGAAAGAAAAAGCAGAAAAAACAGCTGACTTCGATGAAGAAAGACGTGCCATTTCAGGTTACGAAGGCTTATATGATGTTACAGCGAGCGGTAGAATCATTACAGTGCGCGAAAATCGCCCATTAGCTCGATGCAACGACGAATATGGTTTCCATATTGTTCGACTAACAAAAGAAGGTACTGCTTCAAGTCACAATGTATTTGAACTTTGGAAGCAGGCATTCCCAAAACTTGAACAAACTAATTTTAAAGGTTCCTTAAAAGCAAAATATGGCACAGGCTGCAAGCTAACTGATAAACCAGGTGTACACTTTTAACTTCTTTCAGCAGATCTCTTTTGTCCCGAAAGCGTAGCGACAGGTACAGGTGTCCAAAATCCGCTAAAAGAAATTGACATAAAAAATCCTCAGCGTCACTTTATAGACGCTGGGGATTTTTAAGTAAACATTGGTAAAAGCGCTAATTGCCATAGATGGTCAATATTTTGCCCTTGTGATTGAAGGTATTTTAACCAATTGTTTTCCTGGCGGTATACCTTTTTCTTGTTAAATAATTGAATTATTTTTATTCTCTCTACCTTTTTAAATCCTAACTGTACTAGCTTTCTACGTCTTTTTCCTTCATACCAATGTACGGATGTACAGACGGCTCTTCCTTCCTCCTGCACTTTAGCAACGATATCGGACAGTTGACAATTATTTTCTTTAATGTAGGAAACATCAGATGGAAGTTTGTGTGTGAATCCAATTTCTTCTTCATATAATAGTTGATCATGTCTTAAAAAAGCTATTTCGTTCGCGCTATTTCTAAAGATCCGATAGCCCTTATGATAGTTTGAAACATAATTAGCACGCCCCCTATATGTCATCACGTCCTGAATAAGCATTTCATTAAAACTGGATGAATTTTGACCTTGATCTTTCTCGGAAACATAAATATCAAAAATATGAACAGCTATCAAACGATTAATTCCCTTTTTGAAAGAATGAAACCAATCCTTTAGACGAGCATTTTTTAAAAAATAGCGTAGTTCCCCTAATCGATCTCGTTTCAATTTTACGAGCTGATGATTATTCGTTAACTGACCTTTCAATCTGTCCCGCAAAATCATTATCAGTCGTAAAATACGTTCTCTTTTACCTTTCGTACTCATCACAAATCTTCTTGAAAAATCAATATCTGTATACCACTCAAACTTGTAGGGCTCATAACCACTGCCAAAATCATAGAAACGATAGTTCGAAGCATGTGCTTTGAGCATATTTTCTCGTTCTATTAAACGACCGGGTCCAAACATATTGAAATCAGGTTCATGTCCCATCGCTTGACAAAAGTTTCGATCTCTACAGCAAATATCGATAGTAAAGCCAATCCAATATCCCTCAAATTGGAGACTATCTACTTCTACTCGTAACGCGTTACTTTTCTCTTTAATCAAACACTCAAAAAAGCGTCTCGTTTGTTGTTCTGTAAACCCACTTTTATCGATTTTCTTCTGCCACCTTCTCTCAAACAAGTCAAACATGTCGGCTATTCTTTCACGATGTACCTCTTGAAAAGTTACGTACCCAAGCGCCTTTAACTTTTTTTCACGCCGATGAATCGATTTAAATTTTTTTCTATACTTATAAAGAAAATCCTCAAGTTTTATAGAATAAAAATCAATATAAGGAGTAACCGTACGAAAAATAGCATGAGGCATCTGATGCTCTATTGCATATTTTTCTAATATTTGAGATGTATTTTTACTTTCTAATAAACCATGTAGCTCTAAAATAAACCGTTCATATTTCCAAGAAAGCTCCTTTAGTAAATATTCAATCGATGGTTCCTTCCATTGCTTCACTGCTATTACTTCCATATAAGTAGCAAATCCCTGTCCTAAAAAAGCAAAATGATGTATACCACCAATTCGTTGACAACGAACAAATGGGAAAAATGAAACTGCCATACCTTTATGTTCGACTATGTAAATCTCTACATTGTCATTCACACCTAATGTCGTCCACCATGTCGAAACCCATTCAAACTCAATGAACGGATTATTATTTTTTTCACGTTCTAGTATCTCTGACCAAGTACTTTTATAGGACTCTAACTCTTCCATCGTTGTTACGAGTCTATAAGATAGCACGTGCATAATCACTCCTTTTTATAACTCATAAAAATTATCAATTTAACGCTCATCAACATGACCCTGGGGTTGATTTCAGTTCCAACTAGACACTTTCTTAGTGGCGTCAGCCTTCACTCCAATCAACTTATATATATGGCTTACGTTTTTAACAAATGTCTCCCTCCACTTTGGTGAGGATCGAATTTAACACTTTAATAGCTACTATATTCATAGCTACTTATCATTAGACCCCCCTAAAATCCAACCAAAAAACCTAAGTCTAGAAAATTACTAAACTTAGGTCGTAGAACATCTTTATACCTCTAGCATTGTCAATTCTTCCTTTTTAACTACATTTGCCATATGTGTTGTTGCAATATAGCTCAATGTCATACCAGGTCCTAATGTTGCACCTGGTCCTGGATATGTTTCGCCCATTATAGACGCTGAGCAATTCCCCGATGCATACAATCCTTCAATTGCCGTACCATCTGACTTTAAGACTCGAGCATGCTCATCCACTACTAAGCCCCCCTTAGTCCCGATATCTCCTGGATATAAAGGGAGTGCATAAAATGGAGCATTATTAAGCTCAGCTAGGTTCGGATTCTTCAAAGTAGGATCTCCATAATAATTATCATAGACACTATCTCCTCGGTGGAAATCTTCATCACGACCAATACGAGCAAAGGCATTGAAGCGTTCTACAGCTTCCACTAAATTTTCTGGGGGAACATTCATTTGCTCTGCAAGCTCTTCAATTGTTTGTGCACTTTTCACGATGCCATTTTTAATCCAACTTTTTGGGAAAGCTTGTCCTGGAAATAATCCTGTGAAAATATAGCGACTTTTTGCTGTTGCATCGATCAATATCCAAGAAGGTATTGCATCGTTTGTTTTTTGATGGTGACTATGCATATTGTCTACAAATTCATGATAAGGTGCCGCTTCATTTAAATAACGTTTCCCAGCACTATCCACAACCATCATATTAGGAACTCCGCGGTCTGCAACAAGGAAGAAAGGTTGCCCTTGTGGATCAATAACAGAAGGTGCTCCCCATACTTTATCCATTAAATCTAGTGTCGCCCCTATTTTCACGCTTGGCTCGATTATATCTCCTGTTTGTCCTTCTGGTGTAGAAGTCCATTTTGCGTTTGTTGGTGCTGGCAAATATTTTTCACGATATGCTTGATTATGAGAAAAACCACCTGAAGAAAGGACTACCCCACGCTTTGCCTCGATACGCATCTCCTGTCCATCTCGTTCAACTACGATACCAGTCACCCGATCATTTTCAACGATAAAATCTTTAAATGCAGTTGAGATCCACAGCTCTCCATTCGCTTCTGCTAGTGACATTCGTAAACGGGCTATTAGTGCTTCCCCTAATGCAACAGGCAGACTTCCTGTAACTTTCGACTTCACTAATCGTACGCCTAATTTTAACGCAGTTGTTTTCCCCTTTGTTGTGCGTCTAACCATATTTACCTTATGAAATTCAAAGCTATTCATCATAAAGCCTTTAGTAGACAATGTTGAACGACGCATCGTATCTACTAATGTTCCCATTTTCTTTAAATCAAAAATAAGTGGCTCAATTGACCGTCCTTGGGGTAAGCCACCTGGTTTTTCAGGATAATAATCTGAATAACCTTTAGCATACTGGAAACGCATATGCCTAGTATGATTAATTAAAAACTTTAACATTTCTGGTCCTCTTTTAATATAAGCTTCCTTTAAAGCCTCTGGTACACGATCACCAATGGTTGAATCTAAGTATAAACGCGCTAGTTTATGTGTATCAGGAACACCCTCACCCTTAATCACATGATTATTTGGAATCCATAGTGCTCCGCCAGACAAGGCAGATGCTCCACCATAACGCTCTGTCTTTTCAATGACTAATGATTTCATACCCTGTAGCTTTGCTGTCAAACCTGCTGTTAACCCTGCTGCCCCTGAACCTACTACTACCACATCATAGCTCGCATTCCATTTCATACTTACATTCCTCACCTTCATTAGTAGTTACTAAATCAATGAATCTGGTATTACTACTAAAGAGTATAAAATTTAACTAATATTCAGTCAATTTAATACCATCTTAATTTGTGGAGGATGTCTGTTCCATTTCGAATATCCAGATTTCGATAATAAAACCCCTAAAAAGTAATACAATGGACTTTTTCCTAAAACTTACGATTATCATATTCGTTTCTACTTAGCATATATTTTATCAACTATGCTTTGGCATAATTGCGTCCGGAATCGGCTTTGTGCTTAGGCCTGCAGATGTTTTTTGCGCGAAAGCGTAGCGGCAGCGGCACCGAAGCAGGTCAGTTAGCCGTTATCGCATGGATGCGATGATTTTAGGCTAACATCCTTTAAGAACTCCTTTCCGATTCCGTGACATCCGCCGAAGGCTTTAACTTCTTTCAGCGGGTGTCCAAACACCTGTACCTGTCGCTACGCTTTCGGGACAAAGGAGATCTGCTGAAAGAAGTTAAAACGGCTTAAAGAATATATAGGGTGGAGGAATTTTGCAGTTGAGTGCAATGATACTTGGTGGTTTTCTTTTTTTAAGTGCTAGCATAGGAGGAGCCTTAGCTTGGGTATTCTCTAAGCTATTTCAGCATACAACTCATGGATTATCATTATTATGTGGTGGATTTTTAGTTGGCTTACTTGTAGTAGATGTCATTCCTTCTTCTTTTCAAATATACAAATCATTTGGCCTTTTACTTGGAATTTTGATTGGCTATTTAATATTTGAAATACTCAATAGTTTATTTCACGCTTCCCATACACAAAATCCCTCTGTATCACTACTTGCTATCGCTATAATTATCCACACTATTCCGATGAGTCTTACTGTCGGACAGCTACTAGGGAACGCCGCATTAAGTATTGCACTAACAGCTTCCATTATTCTACATCATCTACCAGAAGGTTTTGCACTTTCAACAGCATTATTATCGCAAGGAGAAAGGCTATGGAGGCTCTTTATTTATTTTATAGCATTTTCGATTTTCTTTAGTATTTTTATACAGATCGGCCAATATTGGGAGTTATCTGATAAGGCACAAGGAGTACTAATGGGCATATCGATTGGGTTAATCGCAACCGCAAGTATTTCAGAATTTATTTTGCATCATATTCGTTCAGTATCACGAAAATCCTTTATAGCATATATTTTATTAGGTTATTTATTAAGTCACGCATTTCATATGCTGGTCGAATAAAAAAGAGGCTGGGACAAAAGTGTTTCAGCCAACAAAAATACCGAACTATCCAATGAAACGCTCATGAAGTGTTTCGAAATAGTTCGGTTTTTCTAGTTATCGTGTTTTGTTAATTTAGAGATTATTCGGCTTTATGAAGGAACCATTTAGTTATGTCCCAGCCTCTTCTTTTTTATTAATTATCGTCACCAACTAACATTAATGTTAGTGTTAAGATTTTAGAGAACTGTGCACGTGTAAGATTACCTTTTGGATTAAATTGACCGTTTGCTCCATCAATAACACCCAATTGCTTTAATAATCCGATTGCTTCAACAGTTTCCTGACGCATTTGGTTTTTGTCTGTAAATGGGTTATTTTTGCTAACCTTACTTACATCAAAGTCCATTCCTTCTAAGTATCTTGCTGTTACAAATGCCATTTCCTCACGTGTAACAGGTTTATACGGCTCAAAATTAACACCATCAAAAATATCGATTAAGCCATATTCCTCTAAAATTGCTACTTCCTTTGCACCCGGGAAATTTGCTAAATCTTTATATGTAGCAGGACCTTCATAATCTTCATTCACATCTAAAGCAGAAGCACGGAAAATCATAGAAGCTAATTGTCCACGTGTTACTTGTCCATTTGGATTAAATGTTGTAGCAGATGTACCATTAATAATGTCTGTTTGGAACAGTAATTGGATATAGCCCTCTGCCCAATGTCCAATAGTATCCGTGAAGTAACCACCTGGTTTTAACACAAAATCATCTTCCTGAATTGATCCAATAAAATCATTCAAATCCTCATCAGCTAAAGCTTGCCATTTCCCTTCAGCATAAACTTCTGCCTTAAATGCATTTCCAGATGGAGTAAATTTCATTTGAATAGAGTCACCGAAAAGTTCTTTAAATTCTTTTTGTTCTTGTGCACTCATTTCAGTAGTTTTCAATAGTGCTTGTAGCGATAACTTTAATGTAATATTATTTTTCGTCGTCACTAAAGTCATTTCTTTATCTTCATATGCTAATTTAGAGATTACTAGTGTTTTATAAAGATCTTGGTATGTCATTGATTGCGCTTGTTTAGTCGCTGCAACTGCCTGTTTTGGGTGGATAAAGCTAGCAACATCTACGTTTTCTTGTGCATTTGCTTGTAACCCAAAACCTCCTGTAAAACATGCAATACTAAGTGCGCTAGCTAAAAGTGTCTTTTTCATTATACTTGCCCCTTTCAATTCATAAATTTAGTGTACTAAAATAACTGTTAGTAAATCTATAAAAATATGGAAGTTATTCAAAATTATAAGAAAGTCCTATTTTTCACAACGTAAAAAATTACTAAATCTCCATAGAAAGTCAAGAAGTATATTACATAATTTCTACAATGTATTAGGTGGTTTTTTCAATAAATCCAACGAAATGTACGATTATCTCTTACTTTGTATAAATTTCGTATTATAAATATGCTTTATCTCTCTTTTTATTTATGTCGAAAAAATAGTAAATCTGTTTTTTCTTTAGTAGGTATAAAGTAGATAGTAACCAACACCAATTCATGCTCTTTAAGTTGAAATAATCAAGGGATTTTCTTTGTGCGAAAAAAAATTCAATGCCGATTGTAGTTCTATATATTAAAATATTTGATATATGGAAGATTTCTATCTAAAGAAAGGAGTTTCAGTACTTGGTAAATACACTTGTAAATATATTAGTCCTTATAACTCTATTCAGTATCGTTATAGTAATTGTGTCTCTTCTTCTTGCAGTGTTCAATTTCATAAAAATGGATCGAATTAAAGCACTAAAAATGCTAAAATTAACCACGATCCCCATTATCATTATGATTTTTTGTATGATTGGCTATTGGGATATTTCACCTGAAGATAAAGCAAAAAAAGCAGAGGTGGATATTACATATGAAGAAAAACCAGTAGCTAAAGTAGAATCAGCTGAAGATGCAACTTGGCAGGATAAAGTAAAAGAGGTTGCTTCTCTTAATAGCACTCCTCCTAAAAAATTCGATACAATTGAAGCCTACGCTAAAAAGTATCCAGCTACAAAGGCTGAAATCAAAGAATTCGAGGATTACATCATAGCCGAATATAAAAATAAAAAATATTTAGCAGACGTACAAAATGATGAATATATGTTAGGTAATATTTTTAAGGCATATGTAGTGAATAGATACTATGGAGAAGAAGAAACGCCTATCAACGATTTTGTCTTTGGGTTTTATCAAAACTCTAATTATACTTTTAAGGGACTCGAATCAACTAATAGTAATGCAATAAAATATAATGAACGCCAAATGGATAAAGCATTGACAGTTATTGAAAATTAAATGTCACTCTCTCGGGTGACATTTTTTTTATTGTTATTCGTCCATACTTGAACGAAGCTATGCTTTTGAAGAAATTCAATTCAGCACTGAATTCTTTATATCATAATAATAATAGAGGCTTTCATTTGATTTTTCAATATCGAAAGAAGTAGTATGGAGTTGTTATAAGGGATACATTACATATCCAAACAATTATATTAATGTAACAATTTCGAAAGGGGAATTTAAGATGAATTATCAAAATATTACAGTTGCAGGTAGCGGTGTTCTAGGTAGTCAAATTGCTTATCAATCAGCTTTTAAAGGATTTAATGTAACGGTATACGATATTAATGATGAGGCATTAAAAAATGCACAAGATCGTATCACAAAATTAAAACCGTTATACCAACAAGATTTAGGTGCGACTCAAGAAGAAGTGGATGCTGCATATGCACGTTTATCATTTAAAAGTGATTTATCAGAAGCGGTTGCAAATGCTGATCTTGTGATCGAGGCGATTCCTGAAGTTGTTAAAATTAAAACAGAATTTTACACAAATCTTGGAAAAGTAGCCCCTGCTAAAACAATCTTTGCGACAAACTCATCAACGTTATTACCAAGCCAATTTGCAGAAGCAACTGGTCGTCCAGAGAAGTTTTTAGCACTTCACTTTGCAAATACGATTTGGAAAAACAACACAGCCGAAATTATGAAACACCCAGGCACTGATATGAAAGTATTCGATGAAGTGGTAGAATTTGCACGTGCAATCGGCATGGTTCCACTTCCATTATATAAAGAACAACCAGGCTACATTTTGAATTCATTACTAGTTCCATTTTTAAATGCTGCTGAATTTCTACTATTAAACGAGGTAGCGGACCCAGAAACAATCGATAAAACATGGATGATCGGTACAGGAGCACCATTAGGTCCATTCGCCATCCTTGACATTGTCGGCATTAACACTTGTGTCAACATTGTAGAAAAGGAAGCCGCTGCTACTGGTAATGAAAACTTGAAAAAGTTAGCTAGCCTCTTTAAAACAGAGTATATCGAAAAAGGCAAACTTGGCCGTGAAACTGGCGAAGGCTTCTATAAATATCCAAACCCAAACTTCGCAAAGCCTGATTTCCTAAAAGGCTAATTAATCAATAAAACGATGTACATAGTGTCTTTGCTATGTGCATCGTTTTATATTTTTTCAATGTGTCGACATCGGGTGGCTACTCGATACGCCTAGGTTTACTAACAATGTGATCAGCTATTAACTCGACTGATCAGCTTTGCCAAGAACTTAATTAGATTTCCAGCTCGAGCCACCTAGGTATACAGTTCACGAGAAAAAATCCCAAAAACTAGGCGCATCCTGAAACCTTACAGTTGCAAGCTTTTCTATAATTTTTAATTTAATTTCTTGTTCCAAGTCTTCCCTTTCCTGATAGTCTGTATTGTGTAAACATTGTTTAATTTTAGGTATGAAATTCTCTATAATGGTTAGAGTCTCTTCGTTATGTTGATTTCCGAAATTCGCCATAGTCATTCCTCCTTTTTTCTGAGTGTATTATTGAGTTTATTTAAAGCCTTCCTGTGAAGGTTTGATATATTTTGCGGTGTTGTTTGTAATGTTTGAGCGATTTCTTTTATAGAAAGCTCTTTTACATAAATCATCTCTAAAATTTGAAGCTGTTTAACTGTTAGTTTTTGTAGGGACTTTAAAAGCTGTTCATCTTCAATATTGTCCAATAGCCCTTCCCCAACTATATTATCAAGTTCCGTATCATTGCTTGCACCTTCTATTAACTCTTTTGCAGTCTTACCATCCTTTTCTGATAAGCCCTTATCTAATATTAATAAAGTGCGATTTTGCAGCCTTCTTCTTTTTTTATCAAAATCTAAGCTAAAGAAATAAATTAAATTACTGACGTATTTGGTCTTCCTAACATTTTTATAGTGAGATTGAAAAGAATCATCAACGAGTTTCTTATTAATATCAGTTGGATATAAAATTGCTTTTTGCACCAAATAAAGATTTTGGGAATCCGACAAAAAGCTTTTTATAATTGGATTGTTAACCTGCTCATTATTTCTATAGAAGAATTCCTCTATTTTTTGATTATCTTTCTCCATTTAATAATCCCTCCTATATCCGCCCTCTTTCTATATAAAGTGAATGTAGTATCTATATTATAAACCAAAACAGGAACAAATGTTCTTAAAAAGGATAAAAAAATCACCTTTTATACAAAAAAGGTGATTTAATCCAACTTCTTCAAAGATCTAAAATAGCTTTTATTTTTTCTGGCTGATAACCAATAATTTTCTCTACTTTATTATAAGTGACTACTAAAGTAAATGGGATAGCGCTCATATTATATTGCTTAAACTCCTTTAATACGTGCTCTTCATTTATATCCTTATTGATATTAGTAATATTATTTTCTTCTAACCATTCCTTTAACCTAACACAATATTGACATCCATCGCTTGAATATACCGTTAAATCATACTTCATCTTAGAGACCTCCTTTTTTCAAAGAGGACTAAACATAAGATATGAAACCATAACAAAATAATATTTTTTTAACTGGAAGGTTGTTTTTATGAAGGAAGGATCCTCTTTACATATTACAGTTAAAATTTTGGTGATATAGCCAAGCAGTAAGGCAAGGGTCCGCAAAACTTGGATCCTCGGTTCGAATCCGAGGATCACCTTATATTACCAATTTGGAGTAAGAGGGAGGGTGATTTACATTATGACACCAGAAAATGTTCCAATGTGGATTAGCTTAATAGGAAATTTTGGATTCCCTATTGCCATAACCGTCTATCTGTTCATTCGCTTTGAAAGGAAAATAGATAAATTAGAAGCTGTCATCATGGAGTTATCTGAAGTTATAAAATCTCTTAATTACAAAAAAGGAGGGTGATCCACATGGAAATTGGAAAATTAATGGCTTGTTACTGTAAAGCAAGAGAAATTCAATCATTTTATTCAAGTTGTTTAACGAATGACAGTCTTTCTCCAAAAGAACGCGGTTTACTAATACATCTTATTAAAAATGCCAGTCTTTCTTCTAATTTATTGAGGGAATATTGTCAGATTCAAGCTAAAGAAATATGATCTATTTACAAGTAAACCCACCAAAAAATTTAGGATATAGATTACCTAAATTAATTTGGTGGGTGTTTTATTTTGTATTAAATTTCATTGTGACCCCGATGTAATTTATTGCTAAAAGGTTTATCTCTTTTGTATGATTGTAATTAATAGGAGGGGAATTTATGATAGCCTACAAGAGAATTGCTGTACTATATTTTCTTATTATGTTCCTTAGTATTTTTATTGCTACACAGGTGAACAGTATATTAGCTGGTGTGTTGGTTCTTGCTTTTTTGTATTGGTTGTTTATTGGTTTTCCTTATTTATTACAAGAAAAGGTGAAGTTTTTCGAGATATGTTGGAGTTGGTTAACAAAAGGTGAAAGAATAGGTCCTAGAAACTGAAGATTTATCCGCAAAATTTACTGAATATTCAAACGAACAACGAGTAATGTAATCAAATCCGGGAAGCTTAAATTCTTTATCAGATTTTTATTTCAAGCATACTATACATCAATAAAAGGATCGATTGGAGGCAATTATGATTAGCAACAATAAAATTGCAACGACCAATATTGTGCTGGCAATTTTACTTGTTTTAAGTATCACCTATAATTATTTTTACAATCAATCACCAATTCAAATTGAACGCTTAGGTAATTTAGGGTTTTGGCTAGCATTCCCATTATCAATCATCAATATAGTACTGAGCATAAAGCTACTGAAAAATAAAACGGGTAACGCTAGTAGCTACGTCACTTTTATGATTGCTGGTATTATTTTAATCATTGCTTTAATTTCATTATTTCATTGGGGATCGCCATAAAAAACAACAAACTCCAAAGGCTAAAAAGCTATTGGAGTTTTTCGCTTTAAAGATACAAAACCATATAATCCTCATCAAAATATTGCTGACCTATTTTTAATGCCCTCTTCTCCGTTCCAAAAATCTCAAACCCTAAAGAAGAATACAGACTTTTTGCTGAAGCATTCGTTGACACAACCGTTAGAGTAAGTTGTTCAACTCCCTTTAGTTCCCTCGCCTTATTAATCGCTTCGACCATTAAACGCTTACCAATGCCAAACCCTCGCTTTTTCGGAGAAACATAAACAGCAAAGATGCTCGCTTTATGCTTTAACTTAAGCTTACTTTCCTGAACTAACGTCGCAACGCCTACTAATTCTTCATGATCAAATACCCCTAACGTATAAGAACCCTGTGATTCAAATCTGTTGGCAAACAGCTCGATCGAATAATCCTTTTCCTCCTCAAAGCTAGAACCAAATGCCTCGGGATTATTTTGTAGACCCTCTAATCTTAAATTCCGATAGGCTTCAGCATCTGCAGCTGTTAAAAATCTACTGTTCATTCTTATCTCTCCTCGATACTTTTCATTTTTATCGACAATTACTAATAGTGTTTTATGTACTTTCACAAGATAGTTTCCTAAAATGGAAATAGCAGCATGAAGGAGAATGTTTAAATATGAAATCTAACAGTATAGCAAATCATTTTCATACATTACAGGAGCAGCGAACTCATTACCTACCTTGCATTCAATCACTCTCGCAGGAACAACTATGGCATCGTGAGAAAGAAGGTAAATGGTCAATCGGTGAACACTTCTATCACCTTTATCTAATCTTAAAAATGCTTAAAACAGCAACAAAGTTTTCCTTACTACTGACGCCTTACGCGAAAATGCGAAGAAACAAACCATTCGCCACTGACATACATGATATTTACGAGGAATATAAAAACAAAAAAGGCCGAGGTATGAGAGCTCCAGGAATATTAGTGCCTCCCTCAAAAATACGTTTTACGCTGAGCATTGACGAAATCGAACAATTACTAGTGAACGAAATGAGCGCAATGCAAGAATTAGTAAAAAATATTGAGGAGGATATTGCCGGGCATATTGTCTTCCCAGACCCTATCGCTCACTATCCTAACCTTATTCAATCTATCCAGCTACTTGCGATCCACGAAAAGCATCATTTTAGAATAATGACGGAGCAATATAGTCGATTGATTACGTCTAGCGAAGCTTTATTCTAAGCATTTTGAAATGAAAAAACTATGATCCATTAAAGTAGATTTTATTTATGACGGATTGTAATATTAAGTGCAACACCCAGAAGTCAATATAAAGGAAGCCCATAACGACCTCGTGTAGAATGTAGTTACCACACCAAATTC
>NZ_JBNNVG010000043.1:0-32742 GCF_050280425.1 Lysinibacillus sp. NPDC093190
ACACCCGTTCCCATACCGAACACGGAAGTTAAGCTCTTTAGCGCCGATGGTAGTTGGGGGCTTCCCCCTGTGAGAGTAGGACGTCGCTAGGCAATATAGACAGTCAGCTAAGTGCTGGCTGTTTTTTTATTTAAGTAATTTTATAGACATGAAGCTAAAGTAATGTAAAGAGCAACTACAATAACTAGGTGTTTTGTAGTTGCTCTTCTTGTTACTGTGCTTTTTTCAACACTTTTTCTTGAGGATCAAAAATTGATAACCCAATATCTCCAAACCTAACACTGAACACTTCCAAAGATAGTTTATAGAATCTAATAATTTACTTGCGAAATCGATGCAAAATGATAGAGAATATAAAAATATAAAAAACCATAAAAAAATATTGCATGTATCATTTTTTTATGATATATTTATAAATGTCTTAAAGAGGTCCCGTGGTGTAGCGGTTAACATGCCTGCCTGTCACGCAGGAGATCGCCGGTTCGATCCCGGTCGGGACCGCCATTATAAACGATAATATAGTTCTTATGATGCTTTTAAATCATAAGAACTTTTTTTATTGTTAATATAAGGGAATTAGTGGATATCGATAAAATTGGTTCTATAATGTTTGTTGGGGTATCCATAGATTTTAAGATTAAAGTTAATGCCCCAACACTCATATCGAAAAACTCGTTAGTAAAGGCCTTAAGCTGTATGTGTCAACAAACTGAGAAGAGTTACCAGACTGCTTGAGGAAACAAGTAGAGCAGTAACATGAAGACTGATAATCAGGTTTTACGAGTGATTAATCACCTGTTTAACTTTCTTTGCTTTCGTTGAATTTTGAGGTAAGAGTCTTGTACCTTACGCTTCGCTTTCGGTACAGGAAAATTACTGCCTGTTAATGAGGGAGACTATTTTTTATCGATTCCTCTCGTGTAAAAGAATTTGGAGGTGTTAGCATGAGAAATTATTTCTACATAAAACGTCTTAATATAACTTTGCTTATAGGTGCTGCTGTAATACTAGCAGGATGTGGTGATCCTATTTTAGACATAGAGGAGTCCAATGCGTACCATTGGCAGAAAAATATGAATGAAGCCGAATTTGAAAAATTAAAAGAAGGCATGTCATATATGGAAGTAGTAAAAATTGCAGGGGGAGCAGGGGACTTGATAAAAAAAGATCAATACCGCTGGAATGATGAAATACTTATGACAAAAACATATATAGTACGATTTAAAGATGATAAATTGGTTGATAAAAAGGTTAGTGAGGTAAAGGAGCATTAAAAAATAAGCACGTTTTTTATAAGCGTGTTTTATTTTTATTTAGCACATAGTTTAGTATCGTCAGCGACAATTTAGTCAAGGCTTAATTGATTAGTAGATTCAGCTTGCCGACTCACCCCATTATGAGTATTTACACAGGGCGAAAATAACTTTGTTTATTAGATACAATTGAGACTCTCACCCCTAAAGGGACAAGCTAACTAATATCAGTGGGATTCCTGAGTAATTAAGCGTTCGCAGTCCATTTCTGTTTTGAACAGCTCTCAAGGTAGGGGTATCCCATTACCCCTACCTATCCAGTGCATATAGCAGATAGGGCTACGCTACTGTTACCATAGCGTATAGTTGGTTTCGTTCGATGTGTTTTAGCGTCTTTTTCTTGACGACACATATTGTTTTACCGATAGCATGAATTAGGCTATCGAACTTTATACAATATCCAATTTTCAATGAACAAGCGTGTTTTAAAGACTTTTACTTGTCTATACATGGAGTATACCCCCCTTTCAGACAATTAAGATAGCAAAAGCTACCTCTTGTCTGACCTCACTTTCATCCCATGTCTAAAGACGAGCTACACCCTGCATGGGCTTTCTCGTTCGGAAAATCTGTAAGTTATATTTTTTGTCGACAAGCTGAACAATTACGCCAAGGTGTAATTGTTTTTTTGAAATCCATTGGATGTTTTGAACATTTACGCTTGTTTCGGTAAACTAGAGGTAATGGAGCTAGGAGAGGAAAAAAGAGATGATGTATGAAAAAATAATGAATTCACTTGATGATACTGAGAATTTTGCGTTGAAGCTAGCAAGCTTACTAGAAGCCCAGGATACAATTACATTAAAGGGTGATTTGGGCGCTGGTAAGACGACATTTACGAAAGCATTAGCGAAGGGACTTGGCGTGACGAGAACGGTCAATAGCCCGACATTTACGATTGTAAAGCAATATGAGGGGCGTTTACCATTTAATCATTTAGATGTTTATCGTTTAGCAGAAAGCGATGAGGATCTTGGATGGGACGAACTATTTTATGGTGATGCGGTATCAGTTGTCGAGTGGGCTCATTTGATTGAACAGGATTTACCGCAGGAGCGTCTTGGAATAGAAATTTACCGAATCGGAGAAAATCAACGACGATTTGTATTGACACCTCTTGGAAAGCGATATGAGGCATTATGTGAGGAGCTAATGAAATGATTTGGTTAGGGATTGAAACAGCGAATGCACCACTTTCTATTGCTGTAATAAGGGATGGAAAAGTGATCGCAGAGATTGTACAAAATATAAAAATAACGCATTCAGCAGGTGCTATGCCAGCCATTGAAGAAGTGCTAGCAAAGGCTGGCATAAAGCCAAGCGAGTTGGATGCGATTGCTGTATCAGAAGGACCTGGTTCTTATACCGGTGTACGAATAGGTGTGACGCTTGCTAAAACATTAGCATGGACATTGAAAAAGCCTTTAGTTGGAATATCTAGCTTAAAGTCATTGGCTGCAAATGCAGCACTATATGATGGGTTTATTTGTCCTATTTTTGATGCGCGAAGAGGCAATGTCTATACAGCCGTTTATAAAGGTTGTGAGCTTGAAGCGATTATTGATGATTATCACGATCATATAGATGGCTTGTTAGAGCGTTTACAGGCTTTAGAGGCACCGGTTTTATTTGTTGGAGTCGATGTAGATGTTTTTTGGCATAAAATCGTAGAGGTGCTAGGTGATTATGCGCAGCGTACACCATTTAGTAATGACTTACCACGAGCAAGTGAAACAGTTCGATTAGCGACGAAAGAGGAGCTACCAAGTGTGGATGCAGTTCATCATTTTGTCCCACAATACAAACGTATTGCCGAGGCGGAGGCGAATTGGCTGAAGGAACAGAAGGAGAAGGCACATGAGTAGTAATGTAACATATCGTAAAATGGTATCTGAAGATGTCCCAGCAGTGTATGAAATTGAGCTTGCTACATTTCCTGCACCATGGACGTTAGATTCTTTTTATTATGAAGTGCATGAAAATCAGTATGCACATTATGTGCTAGCTATAGATGAATATAATAACATTATCGGTTTTTGTGGAATGTGGATGGTTATAGACGCAGCGCAAATTACGAACGTTGCCGTTATAGAGACTGCTCGAGGTCGTGGAATTGGTGAAGGTTTAATGCGAGAGGCAATGCGTATTGCTAGAGAGCATACTATGGAAGTTATGAGTTTAGAGGTAAGAGTAACAAATACAGTTGCTCAAAATCTTTATCGAAAGCTTGATTTCCAAGATGGTGGCATACGTAAAGGCTATTATACAGATAACGGGGAGGATGCCCTTGTCATGTGGGTGAATTTATGATGGAAGATCGAATGATATTAGCAATAGAATCGAGCTGTGATGAAACAGCAGCAGCGATTATTCGAAATGGTACTGAAATTGTTTCAAATGTGGTTGCATCTCAAATAGAAAGTCATAAACGATTTGGTGGAGTTGTACCTGAAATTGCATCTCGTCATCATGTTGAGCAAATTACAGTGGTCATAGAAGAAGCCTTAGCACAGGCAAATATGAAGCCAGCTAATTTAGATGCTGTGGCAGTTACGGAGGGCCCTGGTCTTGTAGGTGCATTATTAATTGGAATTAATGCAGCGAAGGCCTTTGCATTTGCCAATAATTTACCGATTATAGGTGTACACCATATAGCTGGACATATATATGCTAATGCACTCGTGCAGCCAATGGAATTCCCATTGTTAGCACTTGTTGTATCAGGTGGCCATACAGAGCTAGTTTATATGAAAGAACATGGCTCTTTTGAAGTCATCGGTGAGACGAGAGATGATGCAGCAGGTGAAGCTTATGATAAGGTTGCGCGTGTTTTAGGCTTACCGTATCCAGGTGGTCCCCGAATTGATAAATTAGCACATGAGGGAGATGAGGCTGTATCATTCCCAAGAGTGTGGTTAGAAGAAGATTCTTATGATTTTAGTTTTAGCGGCTTGAAATCAGCGGTTATTAATTATAAACATAACATGGACCAACGTGGTGAAGAGATTTGTTCGACTGCCGTTGCCAAAGGGTTTCAGGAAAGCGTAGTTGAAGTATTAACGGCGAAAACATTACGGGCAGCTCGCGAATATAAAGTGAAACAGGTTATTGCAGCTGGTGGTGTCGCGGCTAATAAGGGCTTGCGTACATCACTTGAGACAGTATTTGCTGAAGAAAACATACCATTTTTCGTGCCGCCATTAAAGATGTGTACAGATAATGCCGCTATGATAGGGGCAGCAGCAACACCTATGTTTGAAGCAGGTATTCGAGGCAATTTATCAATGAACGGTCGTCCTGGAATGGAGTTAAAATCCTGGGTGTAAGAGAAAAGAGGTGTTTTAGATTTGATTCTAAAATACCTCTTTTTGCTTTTGTAAAAAAATTGTTGAGAAAACAGTGTCTATAAGAAAATTTGACTCCGGTTAGTTGACAAATTTTTCAGAAAATTATCCACAGGTAAGGAGTAAATAAAACAGCGAACATCCGTACTTATGCACAAATTGTTGATAACTTGTGCATAACTTGTGATTATTCAATATATAGTAGCCTGTTTTGCACAGAATGATGTGAATAAAATATTTTAGAATTGTGGACAATGTGGAAAAGCCTGTTGATATGTTGGTATTACTAGATTTATAGTGTGTATAAAGTTGTGGAAATTTTTTGTCGAAAAATAGCACTTGACCAATATATATGAAAAATCAACGCGAGTAAAGTAAAAAGCCATGCGACAAGGCACATGGCTTTACAAGTTTTATCCCACCTCAAGAGGGATGTTATAAAATAATATTTTCAAGTTCTTCACTTAGCTCAAGCCATTCCATTTCGAATATCTCATACTGTTCCTTAGCGGTTGATAATTCTTCTTGAAGCTGTGTAATTTTTTCGTGGTCTGTGAAAATCTCGGGATCGCAAAGAGCTTCTTCTAAGCGAGCTATTTCAAGATTTACTTGCTGCATTTTCCCCTCTAGTTCCTCAAGTGTGCGTCTAATTTGGCGCTCTCGTTTTTTAGCCTCTTTATCAATTTTAGAGGTAGAGATCTTCTCAGCTACATCAGCTTGTACTTGTGGTTGAGCGGCAGCCTTCATTTGA
The DNA here is from genome assembly GCF_050280425.1 of Lysinibacillus sp. NPDC093190. NCBI lineage: Bacteria > Bacillati > Bacillota > Bacilli > Caryophanales > Bacillaceae > Lysinibacillus > Lysinibacillus sp. NPDC093190. The sequence continues at coordinate 5,409 of NZ_JBNNVG010000043.1, forward strand.
GCAATTTCTAATAGCTCTTGTTTCTTCTCAAGATAATAATCATAGTCCCCTAAGTACTCAAAGGAACCATCGCCAGATAGTTCGATTACTTTAGTAGCAATTCGATTAATGAAATATCGGTCATGCGATACAAATAAGAGCGTTCCAGGATAATCGATCAGTGCGTTTTCCAGTATCTCTTTACTATCTAAGTCTAAGTGATTGGTAGGCTCATCGAGAATTAAGAGATTGGCCTTTTGCATCATTAACTTAGCTAATGCAAGTCTAGCCTTTTCTCCACCAGATAACGATGACACGATTTTATCTACATCTTCTCCACTGAATAAGAAACGGCCAAGTACCGAGCGAATATCTTTTTCATTCATTAAAGACCATTCATCCCATAGCTCTTTTAGAACACTTTTATTGCTTGATAGCTTTGCTTGCTCTTGATCATAATAACCAATTTGAACATTTGTACCATAGCGAATCTCTCCGGAGAGTGGTGGCAAATCTTTGACGATGGTTTTTAATAAAGTTGATTTACCAACACCATTTGGTCCAACAAGTGCAATGCGGTCTTCTCGGAAAGTGCGTAATGTGACTCCGTTTGATATTTTCTTATCACTATAACCTATAGCTAAGTCATCAATAGATAATACATCGTTACCACTTTGACGTTCAATTGTAAAACCGAAGCTTGCTGACTTTTCATCACCCTCAGGGGATTCCAGCCATTCTGTTCGTTCAAGCATTTTACGACGACTTTGTGCCATTTTAGTAGTAGAAGCACGAGCTATGTTTTTTTGAACAAATTCTTCAAGCTTGGCCTTCTCATCTTGCTGTCGTTCATAAAGCTTTAAATCACGCTCATAATTTTTCGCTTTTTCATCTAAATAGGCACTATAATTGCCTGTATATTTTGTGACGCGATGACGAGAGACTTCGTAGACAATGGAAACAACCTGGTCTAAGAAGTAGCGGTCATGGGAAACAATTAGAATAGCCCCTTCGTAGCCTTTTAAATATGATTCCAACCATGAGAGAGTTTCAATATCTAAATGGTTAGTAGGTTCATCGAGTATTAATAGGTCAGGTTTACTTAACAGAAGCTTAGCAAGTGCTAACCGAGTTCGTTGTCCCCCTGATAGTGAGCTAATTGGCTTTTCGTAATCCTCAGGATAAAACTGCATGCCATGAAGCACAGAACGTGTATCGGATTCAAATTGATAGCCTCCAGCATCCTTAAAATTATGCTGTAAATGATCGTATTCAGACATTATTTTTGCATATAAAGTAGAATTTTCATAAACCGCTGGATCGGCCATTTGTTGTTCTAATGATCGTAGTGTTTGTTCTTGGGCAATAAGTGGCTCAAAAATTGTCATCATTTCATCCCAAATCGACAATGTTGAGTTTAAACCAGCATGTTGCTCCAAATATCCAATTTGTATACCTTTCGGGATAATAATATCGCCAGAGTCATATGACAGTTGACCAGCAATTATTTTAAGTAAAGTAGACTTACCAGCACCGTTACGACCTACTAATGCAACGCGGTCACGATGTTGAACCTCTAATTTTACGCCACTCAAAATTTCATCTGCAAGGAAGGATTTATATAGTTGATTGACTTGTAAAACAATCATTCTTGACACCTCAATTCTTCCTTAGTGTAATGGATGTACGATTTGCTTGCAATGTCGGTGCTTTACTTATTCCAAGCTGTCATGTAAGATTGAAACGATTTCCCTTTAGTTAGTGGCGTAAAAGCGCCATTAACTAAAGGGAAATACTCCAGTGAATATTATAAACTTAGAAATAGTTAATTAAGCATGTATCATAAATAGATTTGATACATTATAAGGAGGAAAAAGTTTGAAACAAGAATTAAAAATTCCACAAGCCACTACGAAAAGACTTCCTCTTTACTATCGATTTATCCAAAACTTTGCACAAGAAGGCATGGAACGCATTTCGTCGAAGGAACTGAGTGAAGCGATGAAAATTGATTCGGCAACTATTCGCCGTGATTTTTCTTATTTTGGTGCTCTAGGGAAAAAGGGATATGGCTATGATGTGCAACATCTCTTGGAATTTTTTAGTCAAACGCTCGATCAACATGAAGCGACAAAAGTAGCGTTAATTGGTGTAGGGAATTTAGGTAGTGCTTTATTAAAATATAATTTCCAAAAAAATCATAATACTCATATCGTTGTGGCATTTGATTCAAAGGCCCCAAAGGAAGGGAAAATGATTAGCAATATTCCTGTTTTTCACCCTGACTTATTGGAAGAAAAGTATGCAGAATATGGAGCGGAGCTTGCAATTTTAACAGTTTCACCACGCTCTGCACAGAAAATGGCTGATAGATTAGCAGCGATGAACGCAAAAGGAATTTTGAACTTTACGCCAGAGCGTATTACTGTACCAGATAAAATGCAACTTTTAACAATTGATTTGTCGGTAGAATTGCAGGCACTCATTTATTTAATTCGTAATCAGGAAGAGTGATAATTGTACATAATCTAAAGTATAGCTCTCACAGTTTCTGTAAAATAAATATGAAGTAAAAGGGCGAGAGTGACTAAAAACTTTCACATATAATTAGTTAGCAAAATGGCGAAATATACGTTAAAATGATGGATATAAAGAGGAGGTGGCTGTAATGGGTGGTATTGGTCCTATGAGCCTCATTATTATCGGAATTGTCGCATTACTAATTTTTGGTCCTAAAAAGTTACCAGAGCTTGGTAAAGCATTTGGTTCAACATTACGTGAATTTAAAAATGCTACTAAAGGATTAGCCGACGAAGATGATGATGACAAGAAAAAGAAAGAACTAGATAAGTAAGTTAGGATGTTTGAGGAATGAATCCAAAAGATCTAACTGTCATTGAGCATATAGAAGAATTAAGAAAACGGCTTTTCATTGTTGCCGTTTTCTTTGTTCTCGCTATGGCTGGCGGCTTTTTTGTTGCAAAGCCACTTGTTAAATACCTTCAAATTACTGGAGAGTCTTACAATATAGAACTTCATGCGTTTGATGTAGTAACACCACTTGCAATTTATATCCAAGTCATTTTTTTAATAGCATTTATCCTATCTTCGCCGGTATTGATGTACCAATTGTGGGCTTTTATTAGCCCAGGATTAAGGGACGTCGAACGAAAAGCAACCTTAAGCTATATACCGTATTCGTTTATATTGTTTTTAGCAGGTTTGTCTTTTTCATACTTTTTACTATTCCCATACGTCATAAAGTTTATGATGAATTTATCAAATGAACTAGAAATTCAACAGACGATTGGCATACATGAATATTTTTCGTTTTTATTTAAGCTTACAATACCTTTTGGTTTCCTTTTCCAATTGCCGATTGTCGTCTTGTTCTTTTCACGAATTGGGGTTCTATCTCCTGAGTTACTAATTCGTATTCGTAAGTACTCATACTTTGGTTTATTTGTATGTGCTGCCCTAATCGCGCCACCTGAATTAGCTTCACACTTAATGGTTTCAGTACCGTTATTTATGCTTTATGAAATAAGTATTATGATTTCTCGTATTGGCTATAAGAAATACTTAAAATCAGAGGAAATGCGGATGAAGGAAGAACAAGAAGCTGAGCAAAAACGCCAGATTGAAGAGGCACTTGAACAGCAGCGACGTCAAATCGAAGAATTGAATCAATAATAATAAAAGCTCGATGCTAATTAGTAGCATCGAGCTTTTTCGTCGTAATATATACACTGACATTCAACTAAAAATCAGTGGAAAGAAAAAATCTCATTTTTATTGCATTTTTTCTAGTTGTTCAAGAAACTTTTGCAATGGTTCTGCATACACTTGTACAAGTGTCACAAAACCATTCAGCATGACATGGGCGATAATAGATGTCCAAATACGTTTTGTTTTGTGATATAAGAAGGCAAAAATCAATCCACAAATTGTATAAAGCAAGATATGGGAGAAGTCGAAATGAATAAGTGCAAAGAAAATGGCACTTACTATACCGGCTATCCAGAAATTAGTTGTTTGGACAAGCGATCCAAAAATAACACGGCGGAAGACGAACTCTTCTAATATTGGTCCAAATACGACAATTGCTAATATCGCAATAGGAGCGCCTTTTGCAATAGCTACAATATCAGCTGTGTTTTGCGACCCACCTTGGATACCGAATACAGCCATTTCGATAGCTGCGCCAATCATTTGGCCGATGAAAACTAAGAAGAAACCTATGATTCCCCACATAATTGATAGTGGTATAGTTTCTTTCTTTCCTTGATAAATATCCCAAAACGCTTTATCGCGAGATGTTATGACTAAGCTTAGAATTAACGCAATGGCAAAGCTAAGTGCGATATACCAGCCTTGCGTAAGCGGAGCGGCTTGCTCACTAGGTAAACCGGTGGTACTCATAACAAGTTTATGAAATGGTTGTGCCAGCCATCTACCTGATAGTTGCATGAGGATATAGATCAGTAAAACATAAAGGGCTGTTTTTTTATGTTTAGTTATTTTTTGAGAATTGTTCACAGTCAAAATCCTTTCCATTCATTATGCTACCTTTCTATTGTAGAGGAATATGGAAAGAAAACAAAATTTTTCGAAGTTCTGACTTGCAAAAAAAAGTGTGATTGATTATCATAATAATTGTGTTAGCACTCGACTATATAGAGTGCTAATAAACTTTCAAACATATACTTAATTAATAGGAGGTTGTTTCACTTGTTAAGACCACTAGGAGATCGTATTGTAATCGAACTAATCGAAGTAGAAGAAAAATCTGCATTCGGTATTGTACTGCCAGACTCTGCAAAAGAAAAACCGCAAGAAGGTAAAGTTGTAGCAGTTGGGACGGGTCGTATTTTAGAGAACGGACAACGTGTAGAGCTTGACGTAAAAGTTGACGACCGCATTATTTTCTCTAAATACTCTGGTACAGAAGTTAAATATGAAGGTAATGAATACCTAATTTTACGCGAAAGCGATATTCTTGCAATTATTGAATAAGTTAGTACTTTTAAAGTAAATGCCTTTAGTGATTGTCATAGATAAACAAATAGATAGATGGCAATGACAGTAAGGCGAAATTTCTATAAATATATGATGAAGCTTAACGAATATTCCATTTCAGGAGGGTAAATTCAAATGGCAAAAGATATTAAATTCTCAGAAGACGCTCGTTCATTAATGCTACAAGGTGTAGATAAATTAGCAAACGCAGTAAAAATTACTTTAGGGCCTAAAGGTCGTAACGTAGTTTTAGAAAAAAAATTCGGTTCACCACTTATTACAAATGATGGTGTAACAATTGCAAAAGAAATCGAGCTAGAAAACCCATACGAAAACATGGGGGCAAAATTAGTAGCAGAAGTTGCTTCTAAAACAAACGAAATCGCTGGTGACGGTACAACAACTGCAACAGTATTAGCGCAAGCAATTATTCGAGAAGGCTTGAAAAACGTAACAGCTGGTGCAAACCCTGTAGGTATTCGTAAAGGGATCGACAAAGCAGTTGCAGCAGCCCTTACAGAATTACACGCTATTTCTCGCCCAGTAAGCAACAAAGAGGAAATCGCACAGGTTGCGGCAATCTCTGCTGCTGATGATGAAGTAGGGCAATTAATTGCAGAAGCAATGGAACGTGTGGGTAACGATGGTGTTATTACAATTGAAGAATCTAAAGGCTTCACAACTGAGCTTGATGTAGTTGAAGGTATGCAATTCGACCGTGGTTATGCATCACACTACATGGTAACAGATACAGATAAAATGGAAGCGGTATTAGATAACCCATACATTTTAATTACTGATAAAAAAATTACAAACATTCAAGAAGTATTACCATTATTAGAACAAGTGGTACAACAAGGTCGTCCACTATTAATCATCGCTGAAGATGTTGAAGGTGAAGCTCTTGCAACACTTGTAGTGAACAAACTTCGTGGTACATTCAATGCTGTAGCGGTTAAAGCTCCAGGATTTGGTGACCGTCGTAAAGCAATGCTTGAAGATATCGCAATTTTATCAGGTGGTCAAGTAATTACAGAAGAATTAGGCTTAGACCTTAAATCAGCTGATATTACATCACTTGGTCGCGCTGCGAAAGTTGTTGTTACAAAAGACAATACAACAATTGTAGAAGGTGTTGGCGGTGCAGATGCAATCGAAGGCCGTATTGGTCAAATCCGTGCTCAGCTTGCTGAAACAACTTCAGAATTCGATAAAGAAAAATTACAAGAACGCCTTGCAAAATTAGCAGGCGGTGTAGCAGTAATCAAAGTTGGTGCTGCAACAGAAACAGAACTAAAAGAACGCAAACTACGCATTGAAGATGCTCTTAACTCAACTCGTGCAGCAGTTGAAGAAGGTATCGTATCAGGTGGTGGTACGGCACTTCTTAACGTATATGCAGCAGTTGAAAAGGTTGCAGATACAGAAGAAGGCGACGTAGCAACTGGTGTGAAAATTGTTCTACGTGCTTTAGAAGAGCCAGTTCGTCAAATCGCAAACAACGCTGGTCTTGAAGGCTCCATTATCGTAGATCGCCTAAAACGCGAAGAAATCGGTGTAGGCTTCAACGCTGCTACAGGCGAATGGGTAAACATGATGGAAGCGGGCGTAGTAGACCCAGCGAAAGTAACTCGCTCAGCTCTACAAAACGCAGCATCTGTCGCAGCTCTATTCTTAACAACAGAAGCAGTTGTAGCAGACATTCCAGAAGCAGCTCCAGCGATGCCAGATATGTCTGGTATGGGCGGCATGCCAGGAATGATGTAATCTACGGCTCCAGCCAAAAAAATCACTTCTCAAATTGAGAAGTGATTTTTTTATGCTTTAGCGAATATTTTTTAGTGAATCACTGATAGAATATGGACAATCGCTGATAAAAATAGCAAAATCGCTGATAAACCTCCGACAATCGCTGATAAAAATAGCAAAATCGCTGATAAACCTCCGACAATCGCTGATAAAAGTAGCAAAATCGCTGATAAGCCTCCGATAATCGCTGATAAAATCCCAACAATCGCTGATAAAGTGGAGAAACCTGCTAATAAAAAACTTCGAAAAAGTAGCTTAGATTTATTCTTTTTTCTTCAACCAAAAATCAGGAGAAATATAAGAGATAAGCGCATAATCGATTTCTTCTCCTGCTTGAGTTGATAATTGCACAAGTAAAGATTCTTCGGTATTTGTGGGATGTATAGCGCTTGTTTTTATAGTAATCACTTGAACACCGGTTCTTCTTGGATTTCCAACAACGACCACCTGATTCCCCAACGTATAAACTGCTGTAATATCAGATTGGAACGCGACAATATATAAATCTAAATCCGTTCTATTTTGAAACAATGGAATCGTGAATCCTATATTTTGCTCAAAGTCGTACCAGCCAGAGAGAGCAACATCATAATTCGTAAATAGTCGATGTAGTGCATAATGAATTCTAGTTGGAACATAGCTCCATCGGCCGATTGAGCTATGCCAATATTCTTCATAAGCGGGTCTCTTATAGCCAGGATTATTGACGATAACCTCATAAGGAATAGTAGTGCCATTCTCGATCACCTGTGAAAGTGTAACAAATTTTGATGGAGGAGTTAATTCTGGAAAAGGAGGATCAGCAATTGTTTGGGGTTTTATCGGTTCAAGGCTTTTTAAACGATTTTCTAGGCCTTTTATTTGTGCTTTAAGTCCATTTAATCTTCTCAATTCTTTTGCATCGAAAGATGATACAATGCTCAAATTAATTAATATTAGACTAATCATACATAAGGTTATTTTTTTTACGTTACACATAGATTCACCTCTCTATATACTTTGCTCATTAAATGAGGGAATATGTAGTATTGCTGAAAATTTTATAGACATGTTTCCACTTCTTTAGTTTTTTATCAGTCAATAATAGTTTCTAATAAACAATAAAAAGGCTATCCACTAGTTCGTGTTTGAACTTCTGGATAGCCTTTTTGCTAAGTCATTTATCTTGGACTTCCAATATGTCAGGTGACAAATCTACATGCCTGGTAGGTTTAATCCAGGGAATCCTGGTTGGCCTGGTAAGCCAGGATATTGCCCGCCTGGAAATGGCATCGGACGTGGCGGATATGGTTGTGGCGGATATGGCTGCGGAGGACGTGGTGGATATGGTTGTGGCGGATATGGCTGCGGAGGACGTGGTGGATATGGTTGTGGCGGATATGGCTGCGGAGGACGCGGTGGATATGGTTGTGGCGGATATGGCTGCGGAGGACGCGGTGGATATGGTTGTGGCGGATATGGTTGCGGAGGACGTGGTGGATATGGCTGCGAAGGTCGTGTCGGATATGGTGATGGGTTTAAAGATGGATATGGGTTACCAGAAGGCATAGTAGGGTGAAACGGAATGTTAACATCAAGATCTTCGGGATTAAATCCAGGATTGACCAATGAAACACACCTTTCTTCGTTTTTTTCTTCTAACATATGCCTACTATTAGGATTGTCATAGGCACTAAACTAGATGAATAATTGATAAGGGTATAATTCATTAAAATAGAAAATGTTATAAAATATATCAAATTTAATTATAATATAAGAAAATATCATTAAAGGATGTTTAAATAAATGGCCATTATAAAAATCAAGACAATAAAAGTACAAAATTTACGAAATGTACGACATGGTGAAATTGTGTTAGCGGTGAATTTCGAGACGTTTTTTGAGGCAAATGTTGTTGGTTTATACGGACAAAACGGTTCAGGGAAAACAACTATTGTTGATGCATTTGGCTTGTTAAAGGCACTTATCTCCGGCTGGATTGCTGAAATAAAATTACCATCTCAGGAAAAGAGATTAATTATGGCAGGGGAGGATTCGGCAAGTATTGAGTTCGAGTTTTTAGTAGAAAATCAATTTGGCACATTTTTTCTCAATTATTATGTAGAGTTACAAGAAGATGAAAATAGACTATACACAACGGTTGAACGTATAGCATACAGAGAAAATGAGAAAGGGAAGCGTTCAAAGGTTCTAATTAATGTGACAGAGGAAGACATACAACTACGTAAAGCAAACCTTTCTGATATGAATGAAAAAACGCGTATCCAATTACTAGTCACTCATCAATTAGCTAAAAAACAATATATGTCCTTTGTCTTTCACAAAGATTTAAAGCCATTATTACAGGACAGGCTGTCAGAGCTAGAAATGCAATTGCTCCATAACTTAGCAATAGATTTTAATCGGGATTTACATGTCGTTAATAATCAAAATATCGCACCATTATTTGAAGAGCGCAGTATGCCTTTTAGCATCCATCTCGAAAAAACTCGTGGTTCTATCCCTTACAATTTGAAGGGGCTAGCGTTATTGCCAGAGGACGCATTTTTCGTGTTATGTGAAGTAATAGAGCAAAGTAATCAAGTATTATCAGCAATTATTCCAGGTTTGTCTATAAAGATTAATGTACTAACAAAACAAACTATGGATAATGGGGAAAAAGGAATTCGTTTCGAATTTTTATCGCAGCGAGGGGAACGCGAATTACCACTACGGACAGAGTCAGAAGGAATTTTGAAAATTATTTCTGTACTTAGTGTGCTCATTGCAGTTTATAATAACCCAAATGCTTGTGTAGTGATTGATGAATTAGATTCTGGTGTTTTTGAATATTTGTTAGGCGAGTTGTTAACAGTGATTGAGGAGGGCGGAAAAGGTCAGCTTATTTTTACGTCTCATAATTTACGTGTGTTAGAGGTGCTAGCTATTAAAAACTTATGGTTTACGACAACGAATGAGGATCATCGTTATATACAGTTAAAGGGTATTAAAGAGGTAAATAATGCTCGAGATGTTTATTTACGTGCAATTCAGTTGGGCGGACAGGATGAAGAGGTTTATAAGGAAACGAAGACATTTAAAATTAAGCGTGCTTTTAGAAAAGCGGGTGTCCAGCGTGACTAAAAAGGTTCTTTTAATCATTGTAGAGGGGCAGACGGAGCAAATTGTTTTAGAGGATTTTCTAGATGAACATTTTGCAAATTCAACGATTCGCTTCGATGTACAACGGGAGGATATTTTAACGAAATGGGATGCTAATAAACGGATACCTAATATTAAAAATAGTGTTACGCGAGTGATTCAAAACTATTTGGAGAAGTATAAGTTTTTAGCGAAGGATTTAACCGCTGTCGTTCATATTACTGATGCAGATGGTTGCTTTATTGCCCCCGAATTTGTCAAGGTGAAGGAAGATATTGAGAAAAATTTATTCTATACAGAAGATGCAATATTGGTGAAATCAGAGAAGCGTAAGGAGCAAATCGAACAACGAAATGAAATGAAGGCGAATAATGCCAAAATCCTTATGGCGAATGATCATTTTAGTATTCATCGATTAAAAATACCGTATCAGCTATTCTATTTTTCTACAAACTTAGAGCATGTACTATGGAATGAGCGTAATGAAGTAGCGACGGAAAAGGTGCAAAAGGCTGATGAATTTATGGAAAGTTTATCGAGTTCCATAGAAGAATTTTTAAAAGAATATCTCCCAGTTAACTCAGCGCTTCCATATAAAGAAAAAATGAAAATGAGCTGGTCATTTTTAATGGAGGGCTGTAATTCGTTACAGCGCGGAACGAATGTACCATTATTATTTGAAATGATTAAATCAGATGTACAATAAAATGCCCTCCGATGTTTAGTGGAGGGCATAGATGTTGACTATCATTTCGATGAGATTAAGGTGTCATAGTATAGCTCTTCGGCAAAACGAGGGGTTGATTTCGCTGTGCGCTTTGTCGCTGCCGCTTCGCTTTCGCGCAGATAAAACATTTGTCGCTGCCGCTTCGCTTTCGCACAGAGCAAAGCTTCCTGGGGGCGTCGATGTTTTATTACGCGAAAGCAATAACAAATATGGAGGAAGCTCGAGGCTTACCCACAGAAATAAGGTCCATTCGCTAGAATAAGCGATGGATCTTTTTTGTTTCAGGGAATTTGTTCTTGCTGAGCAATGACATCTTTTCCTTTCCTAATTCATAAACTTTACAGGTGTGATTTTATCAAGCTAGAAGGAGGCACTGACATTCAAATACATGTTGTACGGGCAGGGGAGTCCTTATGGGGTATTGCGCAGGCATATGGGACAACAGTTCAAAGTGTTGTAGATGCCAATCAAATTCCTGAACCAAATCGATTAGTTATAGGGCAAGCGCTCGTGATACCGATTGTCGGAAATTTCTATTATGTGCAGTCAGGAGATAGTCTATATTCAATTGGCCAACGCTTTGGCATTAATTATTTAACACTTGCTCAGGTGAACAATATTAGTCCGAGTCAACCTTTATCGATTGGTATGCGACTTTATATTCCACCTCAACCAAAAACAAGGGTTGAAACATTGGCATATTTAGAGCCGAAAGGGACATTCGTTAGTGAGGCATTACTGAGTCAAGCAAGAGAAGCAGGTCCATTTTTAACTTATCTTGCTCTATTTAGCTATGAGGCAAGGCGAGATGGGACGCTTAAGATACCTCCGAGTCAAGGTGTGGCACAAATTGCAAATGATACAGGTGCTTCTCTAGCGATGGTTGTCTCAAATTTAGAGAATTTTAGTTTTAGCGGTGATTTGGCGAGAGATATTTTTCAAAGTACAGCAGTACAAGATTTGCTCTTTAATAATATTCTTGAAGAGGCAAAGCGTTTAGGGACCGTAAAAGATATTCATTTTGATTTTGAGAATTTACCGGGCGATCAACGAGAAGCGTATAACAACTTTTTAAGGCGAGCTGTGAGCCGATTCCATCCACAGGGATATACCGTATCGACAGCGCTAGCTCCAAAAACAAGTGCTAGTGAGCGAGGTCCGTGGACAGAGGGGCATGATTATAAAGCACACGGAGAAATAGTGGATTTTGTTATGTTGATGACTTATGAATGGGGGTATTCTGCAGGTCCGCCTATGGCAGTATCGCCACTTCCAGAAGTAGAAGCGGTTGTTAAATATGCAATAAGTGAGATACCTCGGAACAAAATTATACTTGGACAGAATTTATATGGGTATAACTGGACACTGCCTTTTGTACAGGGGGGGCCAAATGCAGAAGCAGTTAGTCCACAAAGAGCAATCGAGATTGCTAAGAAATATAATGCTGCAATTCAGTTTGATTTGAGATCTCAAGCACCGTTCTTTGAATACTATGATGAGCAAGGTAAAGCACATGTGGTGTGGTTCGAGGATGCAAGATCCATTCAAGCGAAATTTAATTTAATCAAACGGTACAAACTCCGAGGAGTAGGCTATTGGAAGTTGGGTCTACCATTCCCTCAAAATTGGTTATTAATCGGGTCAAATTTTGATGTAGTGAAGAAATGAGAATCTTCAGGAGCAATAAAAAGTTGCTCTATGTCCATTCTATTTTCTTAAAAATATAAATAATCTGAAAACATCATTTCCATTTCTGGTAATCTATATTATAATTATGGTAAATGATATTCTAGGAGGGGTATTTTGGTAAAATTTAAAAAGTTAGGTATCATACTAACATCTACTGCATTTTCTGTTAGTGTACTTTCGCCAATGGCACAAGCTTCGGCAAACGTAAAAGAACCGCAAGAGAGAGTTGCAATTCAAGTTTCTTCAACAGAAACAAAAGTAACAAAAAGTATGCTTATTAAGCAATTGAATACAATATTCCCAGACAAGTTCAATTTTGTAACAGAGAATGATTTCGATATGGGACAAGGGCATTACTATAATGATGATAAAACGGTACGCTATGAATTAGGCTTCCATAAGAAAGTCAATGGCAAAGATGTTTATGGTGGTTTTACTTTTAAAGGCGACGATTTAGCATTAGAAAGCTTCCACTATCAACCTGCCAATATGGCGGATGCAATTTATCCTGCTAAATATTCAAAGGCTGAGGCAAAAAAAGTTGCCGAAGACTTCCTGAAGAAAATGCCTAATACTGCCAATTACAAGCTTCGTGAAGATTTAGGGAATGATGATTTTAGTTTCAGTAGACCGATATCTGAACCAATTTCGTATTCATTCGCTTATTCGCCAACTCATAATGGTGTGCCATTTAGTGATGAGAGTATGTATATTGAAGTTCTAGCAAATGGTGAAGTTGTGAGTATGTATCGTAATACTGAGTCAACTAGTAAAGCAACATTTGACAGCTTAGAACAGAAAAAGAATGAGGCAGACATACTTGCACAGATTCGTGAAAACTTGTCAGTAGAGTTACGTTATTTAATTGACTATAACTACCGAACAGATGAAGCAATTGCTAAGCTTGTGTACATGCCGACAAGCTTCATGGGTGTAAATGCTTTAAATGGGCAATGGCAAACAACAAATGGTTTTACTTCACAAGTACCAAAGACAAAAGGTGTAGAAAAACTTTCAGCACAACCGCTTGAGCCTAGAAAGAAAAATATGACATTAGCTGAAGTTGAAGATTTAGCAAAGTCTCTCTTAAAAGTTGATTCAGACAAAGTAAAGCTGCGAATTGAATCGATTGATGAAGGAGAAAATGAAAATGGCGAGCCAATTTATTCAGTACATTACATGTACGAGTATAGAGATGGTGGAACAGGTACCAGATTTGAAGTGAACAAAGCAACAGGCGAGATTACAGACTACTGGGATATAAGCAGAGAATTTTCAGAGACAAATGATAAAGTAGAGCCAATCTCAAAAGATGCTGCGTTAGAAAAGGCAATAGGCTACTTAAAAGAGTGGGCTCCGTCATATCTTCATAACTATTCAAAACCATTAGAAGATGCAATATATGATAAGCGTAGTGAGCAATATTACTTCTCGTTCCCACGTATAGTTAATGGCATTGCTGTAATGGGGGATGGAATTTCTGTTAATATCAGTGCGGATGGGAAATTACGTGGTTTAAATGTAAATAATCACAAGATTGATAATTGGCCGTCTGTAAATAAGGTTGTTTCTGCTGATAAAGCAAAAGCAATGTATAGCAATGGGTTAAAATTGAATCTACAGTATTCAAAACAGGATGAAGAGGATAAAAACCACTATGATTTAGTATACTCTCCAGTTTATAACGGAAGCTTGTTCAATCAGATTGATGCAACAACTGGCGAATGGCTACTGAAAGCGAATGATACTAAAGAAAAACCAGCCATCTCACATCCAACAGCTGGTGAAGAACTAACTTATTTACTACGCCAAAATGTGTTAGATGTTAAAGACCCAGCAAACTTTAATGCTGATACAGCTATAACAAAAGGAGAAGCTTTGAAAATTTTAGTTAAATCATTATCATATGGATATTCTGATTTTGGTCCTTATGGTAGAGAAAATGAGAAGCAATCCTTCAATAATATTGACAAAAAGCATCCATTTTATGGAACCGTTGAACAAGCTGTACGAATGGGTATGTTACAACCGGCGGATCAATTTGCAGTAGATGCAACATTGACTCGTCAAGAGCTTGCAGAATGGTTAGTACGTGTACTGGATTTGGAAAAAGTAGCGAAACATGGTGACATTTATAAGTTAAACTTCACTGATGCAGGCTCGATTGATCCAGCGTATGCAGGCTATGTTGCTTTAGTAAGCGCAATGGGATTAATGGATGCACAGCAAAATAAATTTAATGCTACTGAGAAAGTGACATATGCAGAGTTAGCTGTTTCAACAGTTCGTTTAGCAAAAGCTATTAACGAAAATAACAACGGTCGTAATTACTGGTAATCGAAAATGAAAAGAGTATCTCCTATTAGTTGGGGATACTCTTTTTTGTTTGTAGGCGATTTGGGAAATAATATTTGAAGAAAGGAGTGTCAAGATGAGAATGAAATTAGTATTAGTTGTTTCGTTAATGACAGTAGGACTCTATGGTTGTAATAAGAAAAGTGCAAGACGTCACTGCCAATGCTCCGACTAACAAAATGCTGGACAGCAGGTGGGTGATACTGCCACTGAACAAATAACATTTAATTTTTTGGAGTTTTCATTGGCTGTTGATTATTCTGCAACTGAGTCTTATGAGGTGGAATATGAAAATAAAAAATCTGGCTTAGAGGCGAAGTTAAAGGATGAACGTAAAAATAAAAGCTTAAAGGTGATGCTATACAAGATTAGAACCATTGTTCAAGCAACTGACATTACTCCAAACGCTGAGGTAATAGATCAGATAATATTAGTATTTAATATTGCTGAAGACTTCCATTCGATTGAGGTTGAAGTGGAGTTTGCTGGCTCTTTTAATTTCGCTAGATTATCGTCTTCCATGTAAGGGCACGAATAAATGAGCCAACATTGTACTTTAGGAGATTACAGTAAAACAAAAGGTTTGCTGTTTAGAAGCTTATATGTTATTATTATCTCGAATTAAAGATAATCGAATTCGAAGTAAATGAAAAGAGGGAGTCGTATGAAGGAAGACAATCGTAATTTAAAAGCTTTTACGGTATTGTTCCGGGCGTATCAAACGATTCAGGATGCAACAAAGAGAGATTTACTTCAATACGAATTAAATCAAACCGAATTTTCGGTACTTGAGTTTTTATATCACCATGGTGAGCAGCCAATTCAAGTGATCGGAAAGAAAATTTTAATCGCAAGTAGTAGTATTACGTATGTTATTGATAGGCTCGAACAAAAAGGTTTTGTGTATCGACGTTCTTGCCCGAAGGATCGTCGTGTGACATATGTTTTATTAACATATGAAGGACAGACATTAATGGAAGAAATATTTCCAAAGCATGAACAAAAAATTAACGAGATTTTTGAAGTATTAGATCAACAGGAGATGGACACAATGATTCTGTCTCTGAAAAAGGTTGGTTTGAACGCAGTTAATAAATAAAAAATTTTACGCAATTATCTCGAATTCGAGATAATTAGGAGGAACAGAAAATGAATCATTTAAAAGGAATTCACCACGTTACTGCTATTACAAGTAGTGCTGAAGAGAATTATAAATTTTTTACTTATGTGTTAGGGATGCGATTAGTGAAAAAAACGGTTAATCAGGATGATATCCAAACATACCATTTATTCTTTGCAGATGATAAAGGTAGCGCTGGTACCGATATGACGTTTTTCGATTTCCCAAATATTCCAAAAGGTGTGCATGGAACAAATGAAATTTCCAAAACCTCATTCCGCGTACCAACAGATGCGGCATTGGACTATTGGGTAAAACGTTTCGATCAATTAAATGTTAAACATACAGGTATTAAAGAGCAGTTTGGCAAGAAAACTTTATCTTTCGTCGATTTTGACGATCAGCAATATCAACTTATTTCTGATGAAAACAATACAGGTGTTGCATCAGGAACTCCATGGCAAGATGGACCGATTCCTCTTGAATATGCAATTACAGGCCTAGGTCCGGTTTTTGTGAGAGTTGCTGAATTTAAATATTTCAAAGAGATGCTAGAAAAAGTGATGCTCTTTACAGAAATTACGGAAGAAGGGGATTTCCACCTATTTGAGGTTGGTGAAGGTGGAAACGGTGCACAAATCGTTGTAGAACTTAACACAGTTTTACCAGTAGCTCGTCAAGGCTTCGGTACAGTACATCATGCTGCATTCCGCGTAGAGGATCGAGCAGTACTAAATGAATGGACTGAACGATTTGAAAGCTTTGGCTTCCATACTTCTGGTTACGTAAATCGTCATTTCTTTGAATCACTTTATGCACGAGTAGCACCACAAATTTTATTTGAGCTAGCTACTGATGGCCCAGGATTTATGGGAGATGAGCCTTATGAAACTTTAGGTGAAAAATTATCGTTGCCACCATTTTTAGAGCCAAAGCGTGCACAAATTGAAAAGCTTGTTCGCCCTATTGACACTGTAAGAAGTACGATTACGTTCGATAAAGAATATGAGTAATACCTTTCATTCCATTCAGCAGAGATACACAAGCCTCTGTTGAATGGAAATTACATACTCTTAACAGAAAAATGATTGGAGGTCAGTTAGATGGAATTTTCAAAACTAATAGATAAGCGTCGTTCTGCGAATAATTTTATTGAGGGCATCAAGATGAGCGAAGAAGATATACGTCCCATTTTGGAGGATGTTAAGCTTGCTCCATCAGCCTTTAACTTACAACATGCCAATTACATCGTTGTATTAGATGAAGAAAAAAAAGAACAAGTAAGAGAGGCGGCGTACGGGCAGTATAAAGTGCACTCTGCCTCAGCAGTTATACTTGTTTTAGGAGATAAAGAAGCCTATAAAAACACCGCTAACCTTAATCAAGGGATGGTAGACTTAGGCATTATTAATGCTTGTGAGTTAGAAAATATTGTCGATGAAAATACTAAATTTTATGAAGAACTTGGCGAGGAGTTTAAGAAGGAGGAAGCTATTCGTAACGCTTCACTTTCAGCTATGTTATTTATGCTGGCAGCTAAAAATCGTGGATGGGATACATGTCCAATGATCGGCTTTGATCAACAACAAATGAGAGCACTTTTTAACGTGCCAGAAACACATGAAATTGCACTAATGATTACTATAGGTAAAGAAAAAGAAACTAGTCGTCGCTTGCGTGGTTACCGTAAACCAGTTGAGGAATTTGCATCCTACTATTAGGGCGGTATAAAATAAAACTGTTTACAAATAATAAAATTAATGCACATTTAGGAGGAAATATTGTGAAAGTAGTAGCAATCGTAGGTAGTATCCGTAAAGAATCTTATAATATGCAATTAGCGAAATTTGTTCAAAAGCGTTATGCAGAGAAAATTGATCTTGAAATATTAAGCTTAAATGATTTACCAATGTATAATCAAGATATCGAAAATGAAGCACCACAATCTGTACTTGATTTTAAAGCAAAAGTAAAAGCGGCAGATGCAGTACTATGGTTAACACCAGAATATAATGGTACAGTGCCAGGTGTTATGGTTAACGCCATTGATTGGTTATCTCGCGTTGATAAAGTAATGATTGGCAAGCCATCATTCATGATGGGAGCATCAATGGGTAACTTAGGTACTGTTAAAGCACAATTACATTTACGAGATATTTTATTCTCACCTGGAGTAAATTCACCATTACTTAGTGGTAATGATGTTTATATTGGAGCAGTACACACTAAATTTGATACAGAAGGCAATTTAACAGATGAGGGTACTATCAAATTCCTAGATGTAGTTATTGATAACTTCTTAAACTGGGTGAAAAAATACGTTTAACTTTTTTCAGCAAATGTCTTTTGTAGCGAAAGCGAAGCGTCAGCTACAGAAGTCTCCCACCTCTATAGGTGGTGAGATGAATGCGGGTTTAATTTACTTTTTCAGTGGTTGTCCAAACACCTGCTGAAATAGAGGAACTCAGTCTAAGAACGCCACGTCCTGTGGCAACGACTGAGTGACCAACATCATGTGCCTCTGGCGGATGTCACGGAATCATCCTTTGTGCAAGCACAAAAGCCGATTCCGGACGTAATTATGCCGAGGCATAATTGATAAATAAAAAAATGTCCCATAAGTGTGCAATATACTTATGGGACATTTTTTTATTTGTTGGATTTAAGATAGAGGTTAATACCCCGACACTCCTGCAGAAAAACTAGTTAGTCAACTGAATCGACAGAAAGAACAGGAGAGCGCCCAGTCGGAACGGAAATCAACCACATGTTATGATGATGACCCTTTATTTAATCGGAATTATTTTTAACACCTTTTGAAGGCGGTGTGCAAAAATACCCGCAAATACAGCTAAAATAATATCCTTTGGTAAAGGAGGCATCATCCAAAGCCATGCTATCTTATAAGTGAAAGCATCAGGAGCACTAGCCCATAGCTTGTAGGCAAAGTACATCCAATTTGTGCCTAGTAAATAATTAATAGCTGTTGCAACTAATGCTGCAACTACATAGCTTTTCTTCGTTCCACTGCGTTCTACAATAAGCCCAGCGACAAATGCAGCTATAATAAATGAGACAATAAAACCAAATGTAGGACTTATAATTTGTCCAAAGCCTCCATTGAATCGTGAAAATACAGGTGCACCTGCTAAACCAATACACATATAAACAGTACAAGCGAGTGCCCCTTTTCTACTACCAAGAATAAGCCCTGCTAAAATAGCAAAAAATGTTTGTAATGTGATAGGTACTCCACCAACCATCATGAAAGGTACAATGGACGTAATATTAGCCCCTATCATCATCAATGTTGAAAATAGTCCAATGTATGCAAGATCGACTGTTCTTAATTTGTGATGCGTGTGTTCCGCAACTGTTGTCATTATTTCACCCCTAAAAAGTAATGTTGATAATATTAGTGTAAAAAAATAATGATTTTGTGTCAACTTAATTATCATCAAAGGTTAACGTAAAAGTATTTTCCTACTTAACTTGATAAATAATGGTTAGTTATAGACTAACTATTAAAATATATGATAGAATCGTCATAATTTTAAATATTCGATGCTAATGGTGTGACATCTTGTACAATGTGTCACTTAAAAGGGAAGTTGGTGCAAATCCGACGCTGTCCCGCAACTGTAAAGAGGAGTTCTATGATGATTTAGCCACTGTTCTAGAATGGGAAGGCAATCATAGTAACGTTGATTCGAAGCCAGGAGACCTGCCAATTAGTAATTCCTGTAATGCCCACGAGGATGAAAGCAATTACGGACAATAGTAGAAGGAAATCATTCTGGTGTTGTTTAATCAAGGGTATTTCTATGCGCATTTGCATAGAATACCCTTTTTGTTTCATTTATTTAGTGATTAGGAGTTTATAAACAGATGAATAAAAAATTTATACTACTATCAATGACTCTTTTTCTAGTACTTATCATTTCAATGACAATTGCGATTATGGTTGGATCGGTTTCTGTTACGCCACTTTATGTATGGAAGGTCATCCTTTCTAAAATCCCAATTATACAAAATTCAATCGAAGAAGATTGGAGTCGCTCACAGGAAATTATCATTTGGCAAATCCGAGCTCCGCGTGTATTACTCGCTGCTATTGTAGGAGCAGGTTTGGCAATTGCTGGAGCAGCTATTCAAGCACTTGTTCGTAATTCAATTGCAGAGCCATATATTTTAGGGATTTCCTCTGGAGCGACGGTTGGTGCTACAGCCGTCATCATTTTAGGTGCTTTTTCATTTCTAGGCGTTTATGCTCTTTCTGTATCTGCATTTTTAGGTTCTCTCACGGCAATGGGGTTAGTTTTTTTCTTATCACGTGTTGGAGGTAGGATTTCCGTCTTTCGGCTTTTACTTTCAGGGATGGCGGTGTCTTTTATTTTATCTGCTATTTCAAACTTTATATTAATGATGTCGAAGCAAGAAGGTGGAATGAAGGCGGTCATGTTTTGGATGCTAGGAAGCCTAGCTGGTGCTAAGTGGAGTAATCTTTTAATTCCTACAATTATTTTTATTGTAGTATTTGCCTTGTTATGGCTCCACTATCGAAGCTTAAATTTATTACTCCTTGGGGAAGAAGCAGCAGTCACATTAGGGGTTAACTTACAACAATTCCGTATACAGCTTATTTTATTAGTTTCATTATTAACGGGTGTGATTGTTGCTGTAAGTGGCTCAATCGGATTTGTCGGCTTAATCATTCCACATATTGTACGGCTAATTGTAGGTTCAAACCATAAATATGTCATACCGATTAGCGCATTATTAGGAGGGATTTTCTTAGTTTGGGCAGATGCACTTGCTCGAATTTTAATTGCCCCTGAGGAAATGCCAATTGGAATTATCACAGCTTTTTGCGGAGGTCCATTTTTCATTTGGCTGCTACGTAGTAACAATTATTCATTCGGTGAAGGAGATTAAAGCATATGACAATAGAAGCGAAACAAGTATCATTCTCCATTTCTGATGAACGTATATTACATGAAGTAAGTATTCGAATAAAGGACAAGCAATTTGTTGGTCTAATCGGTCCTAATGGTAGTGGGAAGTCAACGCTATTAAAGAATATGTATCGTTTATTAAAACCAGAAAGTGGAACAGTATTATTAAATGAACAGGATATTTTAAAGCAACCGAGTAAAAGCATTGCTCGAAATTTAGCAGTTGTGAGTCAAGAAACACCAGTCTTATTCGATTTTACAGTACATGATTTAGTGAGTATGGGGAGAACACCCCATAAAAAACTATTGGAGCTTGATCAAGAACGAGATTTTCAAATTGTAAAAGATGCACTGAACCAAACAGGTATCGCTCATTTAGAGAAACGTAGTTTTAGCTCTCTTTCGGGTGGAGAAAAAAAGCGTGTGATGGTTGCTCGTGCCCTCGCTCAGCAAGCGCAGGTGTTGATTTTAGATGAGCCAACAAATCATCTAGATATTCAGCATCAATTACAGCTTATGGATTTAATCCAAACCTTACATTTAACAGTTGTTGCTGCATTACATGATTTAAACATTGCAGCTATGTATTGCGATCAAATTTATGTTTTACAGCAAGGTCGAATTGTTTGTTTTGGAACACCAGAAGAAGTACTTACACCGGCATTATTACAAGATGTATTTGGTGTTTATGCCGATATTCAAACACATCCACTTACAGGTAAACCATATTTAATGTATATCCCAGAGCAATTCGCGAAGCAAGCTTTAGAAACTACATGATTGATATATATTGAAATAAATTTTTTAAATAAATGCATCTAGAGAATTATAGTGATATGCCAGAAGATACACGCTAAGCGAAGTGGTTGATTGGAGTGGAGACTGGGCGACTCCTTGGGGATCAGCAATAGAGGAACGAAGGCTAAAACCATCACATCCTGTTTAATGCCTTCGTGACCAACATCGGTGCTGCTGTCGCTTCGCTTTCGCGCAAAAAACATCTGTTGGCCCGAGAACCTGCAGCGTAGCGGATGTTTTCTGTGCGAAAGCGTAGTGCTAACGTAGCGGCAGCAACAAAAGCGGCTCATCGGACGCCCCCGGGAAGCTTTGCTCTGTGCGAAAACGAAGCGGCAGCGACAAATGTTTTATCTGCGCGAAAGCGAAGCGACAAAGTGCCCAGTCGAAACGGAAATCAACCCCTCGTTTTGCCGAAGAGCTGTACTTTATTTAATAGACACCTATAGTTATAAAATAAAGTTTCAACGAAAAAGTAAAATCAAACCAAATCAAACCAAACCAAACCAAACCAAACCAAACCAAATCAAATCAAATCAAATCAAGATACTGCTTTTAAGCCTGCCACACCAATAATAATGGCGATGATACTAATAATTCGAGTCAGGTTTTTAGATTCACCGAAGAATATAATATTCACAAGAACAGCACCAACTGTACCAATACCAACCCAAACTACATAGGCAATGCTTAGCTGTAAATAGTTAAAGGATGCGTATAAAAGCACAAAGGACATTCCGAAGCCGCCTATATATATTAATAAATTACGTATATTTTTTTCCTGACTATAAAAGCGTAAACCTACAACACCGATAATTTCTGAAATTGCAGCTAATAAAACAAGTAACCAACCCATTATGCACTAGCTCCTTTCTTTTCATCATGATCTCTTGAAGGGTTATCAGCTAAATTAAGACCAATAACACCCAGTACTAAAATAAACATGAAAATGCCTTTAATAGCATTAAACTCGCCTTCAAAAATAAAAATGTCCATTAATGTAGTACCAATTGTACCTACCCCAGCAAAAGTCGCATAAACGGTGCCTGTAGGTAAGTTCTCACAAGCTTTCGATAAGAAATGGAAATCGATCGCAATTAGAGACACAATAATAATCCAATGCCACCAAGCATTTGCAACATTAAAGCCAAATATCCAAAACAATTCAAACAAACTAGTTAATCCAACATAAATCCAATCTTTTTGCATAGTTAATTTCCTTCCTATTATGACTGACGTTCAGTCATTTTTGATGTAAAAGAGAACGTCACTTAGGCGTGACGTAAACCGAGTGCATGATGTAAAAAGTCGATTAGCTCAAGCTTTTGAAGTCTAATTGATTCTTCTTCACTGTCGTCATACAAATAAATTTGTTCAGCGGCAGATTCTACTAGACCGATTATAAGTTTAGAAGAACGTGTAGTATTTAGAGAAGCACGTATCGTTCCTTGTTGTTGAGCTTCATATAAGAAATTATTCATCCATTCATAATAGGGAGCATATATATTTTCCCATTCTTTCATATGCTCAGTTTGTGTAATACCGGCATAGATAAGTGCAAATACATCTCGATATTCCTCTGTTAGAGAAAAAATTATATCTATTACTTTTTCAAGTTGCTTTGCAAAAGGCTCCTGTTTTGTAATACCATCGTTAATAGCAGCAATAATTTTCTCAACCATAACTTTCGCAATGGCTGGCATAACTGAAAGCCTAGATGGGAAATAAAGATAAAATGTCCCTTGCGCAATACCTGCAGCTTTTACGATATCAGAAACCTTTGTCTTTTCAATTCCTTTTTCACGGAAAACATCAATTGCAGCTTGAATAATTTTCTCTTCTTTTGACATGAAATCCCTCGCTTTTAGCCTGCTTATTTAATATGTTACAAAAAATCTGAAATAAAGTCAAAGAATAATGACTGATAATCAGTCATTATTTTTGTGTATATATGTTCTTATTTAGGGAATTTTATTCGTGAAAGGATTTGATGAAAATGGAAGAGATAAAAATTGCCCAACTAGATCAGCAACAGCTTGAAAAAATTAATGAGCTAGAAAAGAACATGGGAGTGACATTAGTGGCATATGATTCTTCGACAATGTCATCACAGGGCTCGGGTGCCTTTGAGTCAAATAATAATACTCACGGCAATCGTCCATCATAATTAAGAATGAAATGCCTTGCAGCAATGTGAGGCTTTTTATTTTATCTAAAAAAATAATAGGGGGTTACAATGGTGCAGGATTTCTATGCAGATTTACATATTCATATTGGACGCACTTCAAGTGGACGTGCTGTTAAAATTACTGGCAGTAAAACGTTAACGTTAGCAAGAATTTTAGAAACTTCAAGTGCAAGAAAGGGACTAGATATTATCGGGATTATTGATTGCCATTCACCAGAAGTACTGGATGAAATGGCAGAGATGATAGAGTGGGGTGAACTGAAGGAGTTGGAACGGGGAGGGCTTCGTTTTCAAGAAACAACACTTATTCCAGGTACTGAAATGGAGATTTATGATCAGCATTGCCTTGGACCAATCCATGTCCTGGCCTATTTTCCAACACTTCTGCTTATGAGGGAATTTTCAAATTGGATGTCTAATCATATGAAAAATATTCATTTAAGCTCTCAGCGCATTTATTGTGATGGTCGAACAGTGCAGCAAAAGGTTTATGAATTAGGTGGGCTTTTTATCCCTGCCCATGTTTTTACACCATTTAAAAGCTTGTTCGGTAAAGGCGTATATCGTAGTTTAACAGAAGTATTTGACCCGCAGCTTATAGATGCGATAGAGCTTGGTTTAAGCTCTGATTCCGATATGGTGAGTAACATTAGAGAGCTGCAAGCATATACATTTGTCAGCAACTCTGATGCACATTCACTTGGGAAAATTGCACGTGAGTATCAAAAATTAAGACTATGTAATGCAAATTTTACAGAATTAAAGATGGCACTACATGAACAGCAGGGTCGAGCAGTAACAGCCAATTATGGCTTAAATCCGTTGCTCGGTAAATATCATCAGACTGTCTGTGCAAAATGTGGTGAGCAGCTTGGCAATTCGGCAACAATCTGTACAAACTGTCAAAGCACGCAAATGATAAAAGGTGTTGCAACACGTATTAAGGAGCTTTCAGAGCAAGTTACAGATAAACGTGCACGACCAGCGTATATTCACCAAGTACCACTGGACTTTATTCCAGGATTAGGGCCAAAAATGATGGACCGATTAGTACAAGCATTTGGTACAGAGATGAACATCTTGCATCGAGTTACACTAGAACAACTCGAACAAATCGTGCCGCATAAAATTGCCAAGATGATCGATTTAGCAAGAACAGGGCAATTGGCAATCGAAGTTGGTGGTGGCGGCATTTATGGGAAGATCCAACTGGAATAAAAAAGGCTCATCACCAAAAGTTGTGGATGACATTAACGTATGCCATTTATTAGTCGGAATAGAAATCAACCACACGCTATGGTGAGGAGCTTATTTAACCCATTTTCATTCTCAATATATTAAACTTGTAATTAGTAAAAATTGGAGGAGTGGGTGTATGCAATTATCAAAGAAATTTCGATTTTTAGCGGCTAGCGTTCTGGCATTACAACTAGTAGTACCAATAGGTGTAAATGCTGAGGAACAAAGAGACTACAAAGCGCCAAGTTGGGTAGTTCAAGCAGATTATGTAGCACTGGGCGATTCCTTAGCACATGGAATGAATGAGGTTGGTTTAATTGGGTTAGGTTATCCAGATTTTGTTGCACAAACTTTACAACAAGGTGGTTTAATCACTTCTTATAATAAGGGATTTGCTTATTCAGGCTATACAACGAAAGATGTATTAGAAGATATACAAAATAATGTGGAAAAGCCAGTGGTAGGATTCGGTTATCAAAGAGAAAAGGTAAAGCTTCGCACATCTATTAAAGAGGCTGAAATCATTACTTTAACTGCCGGTGCCAATGATTTAATACCTATTTTAAAAGAGTCACAGACAACTGGTATTAGTGCAGCAGCGATGTTAAAGGCTTCCCAAGAGGCAATAAAAAATATTGCTGCTATTTTAGAAGAAATTAAGAAGCTTAATCCGAACGCTCAAGTTTATGTGATGGGTTATTATAATTCTTTTCCGTATTATAGTGAAGATTTACAGAAACAATTTATAATGCTATTAAAAGTTATGAATGCAACGATTAAAACAACAGTTGAAAAAGCGGGTGCCGTCTTTGTACCGACGTACGATATTGTAGCAAAAGATGTTCCAAGCTATTTACCAAATCCCGAAAATATTCATTTAAGTGAAGCGGGCTATTTAGCAGTAGCGAACGAGGCGTTTTTACCAGCGATTAAAGCAAGTACGTTATGGGATGTATCAAAAACTATCGAAGCAAATATGAAAGATAGTACAACTGTTAAAATAAACTGGCTGGAAGCGACGGATAATGTAGGTGTCAGTAGTTACAATGTGTATGTAAATGGTAAGCTAACATTTACACAAAATGCGGAGACAACAGCGATAACTTTGGATAATTTAACTGAGAATACAGCATACACGATAGCTGTTAAAGCGGTTGATGTAGCTGGTCATGAAAGTGTTCAAAGTCCAACAGTTACTTTTACCACAGGAAGAACTTCAAGCTTTACTGATATAGAGAATCATTGGGCGAAGGAGTTTATGCTGAAGGCAGCTGAAGAAGGTATTATGAAAGGTTACGCAGATGGTACGTTTAGACCTGAGCAAAATGTTACTCGTGCACAAGCCGCTACGATGCTTGTTAGAAGTCTAGGCTTAACAACGAAGGAACAGGCACCATTTACTGACATAGCAAGCTATGATGTCGGAACTCAGTCAGATATTGCAGCAGCTTATGCGTATGGGCTAATTAAGGGAACGGATGGGAAGTTTAACCCTGGACGGCCTGTTACTCGCGCTCAATTAGCAGTAATGATTAATCGTGCTTATGAGCATCAACAAAAGCAACCTTACGCTGTAAAAGGAAAAGCACCATTTTCTGATATCGCCTCTTACAATGAAGAAACAAAACATGCAATAACAATGTTACATGAGCTTGATATTGTTAGAGGTAATGAAGGGAAATTTTCACCTGAATCTCCTACAAAACGTAGCCATGCAGCAAAAATATTTGTGAATTTTAACAGTCTATTAAAGAAGTAAAATAATTTAAGGTAGAGATTGTAAATAGAAATCTCTACCTTTTGACGTTTACATATGTTATTTTTATTGCGATGAATATCTAGTACAATTTAGGGGTTCATCATCAAAAGTTGGAGATGACAATTGTTAAAATATATACCATGTGGATAAGTTGATTGGAGTGGAGGCTGGGCGAAAGGGACGGAAGGCTGGCATTGGCTTGATGCCATGTATTTTTCAGTAGTGAGTTTAATTCCAACTGGTGTTGAGACGGGAGTGTATCCTACTAGTGATTTTTCAAAGATATTTACGATGATTTATTTAATAATTGGAACAGGCGTCATGTTTATTACGCTAATAATGCTCGGCCGATCAATAGTCGACTTTTCAATTGAGGAAGAAAAGAAAGAACGAGCAAAAAAATCTTGAAAATTAACAAAGCAGATCAATAAATCTTAACGATTTATTGATCTGCTATTCTTTTATATCTTTTGAAAACCCCTTGCTATGCGAGGGGTTCTAAAGAGCTTCTAGCTATGGACAAGAAAAAAACCCCAGCCGTACAATGAATTCAGGTCTG
>NZ_JBNNVG010000044.1:0-30026 GCF_050280425.1 Lysinibacillus sp. NPDC093190
TTGTTTTTCGACAATTCAAGTATATATAAATCGGTGAATCTGTGCTTTTTTTATGCGTGGAATTATGTGAATACCCCAACAAATATTATAGAACCCAAAAGAAAGAAAAAATCATCTTAGCAACAAAAAGAGCCGCAAGAAAGCGACTCTTTTTGATTACTCGTATCTAGTCAGGCATGGCATATTAATAGAATGGATTTTTTATTCAGCTAACATAATTTTTTCAAGCTCTAATGGTTCTATGTATTGTTCGCCTTTGTAAGCGCGCATATTACCACCTGAAATTTCATCTATTAATAAAATTTCATTTGTTTTAGCATCGCGGCCAAACTCTAGTTTAATATCATAAAGTGTTAACCCTTTTTTGTCAAGATCTGCAGCAATAAATTTAGAAATTTCAATTGTACGTTGCTTTAAAATTTCGTATTCTTCGTGTGTTAATAGGTTTAACATGGCTAAAGCATCTTCAGAAATAGGAGGATCTAGTCGATCATCATCTTTGATGGTAACTTCTACGAAAGAATCTAAGTCTTGTCCTTCTTTCACGTAAGCACCATAGCGACGTAGGAAAGAGCCTACTGCCTTGAAGCGGCAAATGACCTCTAAACCTTTACCGAAAACAGTTGCAGGCTTTACTGTCATTGTTGCATCGTTGAAGTTTGCATCAACATAGTGAGTAGGAACACCTTGTTCGTTTAGTTTTGAGTAGAAATAAGAAGTTAAGCGAAGTCCAGCTAAACCAGCGCCGTCGATTGTTAATCCAACAGTATTAGCACCTGGGTCGAATACGCCATTTTCACCAGTTACATCATCTTTAAATTTTAATAAGTAATGACCATCTTCTAATTTGAACACATTTTTCGTTTTACCTGTATACAATAATTCCACAAAAAACCCTCCAATATTTCATAGTACTTCATCATTATAACACGAATGTTTTGGATGTTTAATAACAAAAATGTTCGTTTTACACGATAATTGTTATGGTTTTTAACTTATTTTTTGATAAAAATAAGATGATAACGAATGTTCATTATCATCTTAGGGTAGATTAAGAGGATTCTAAATTGTTATTAATAAACGCCTTCAGCTAGCATACCATCAGCAACTTTTATGAAACCAGCGATGTTCGCACCAACTACGAGATTCCCAGGGTAACCATATTTTTCAGCAGCCGCTTTACTGTCCGCGTAAATGTTTTTCATAATTTCATGTAATTTAGCATCTACTTTTTCAAATGACCAGAATACGCGACTAGAATCTTGCGCCATTTCAAGAGCAGATACAGCAACACCACCAGCATTAGCAGCTTTAGCAGGACCGAATAATACGCCCGCATTTAAGAATTCGTTAATTGCTTCAAGATCTGATGGCATGTTTGCACCTTCACCAATAGCTTTCACACCGTTAGAAATTAAAGTACGAGCTGAATCACCATTAATTTCATTTTGAGTAGCACATGGAAGCGCGATGTCACAAGGGATCGTCCAGATACCAGTACAACCTTCTGTAAATGTAGCATTTGGACGATAGTTTAAGTAAGTGGAGATACGATCGCCTTTTACTTCTTTAATTTCTTTAATTGCATCAAGATCTAAACCTTCTGGATCATAAATATAGCCTGAAGAGTCAGAACATGCAACAACTTTTGCACCATAAGTTTGTGCTTTTTCAATTGCGTATGTTGAAACGTTACCAGAGCCAGAAACTACAACTGTTTTACCCTCGAATGAATCGTTTGCATCTTTTAGCATTTCATTTACAAAATATACAGTACCATAACCAGTTGCCTCTTTACGGGCTAAAGAACCACCATAGCCAGGAGTTTTACCAGTTAATACACCAGATTCGTTTGCTTTTGTTAAACGCTTATATTGGCCCCATAAATAGCCTACTTCACGAGCTCCAACACCGATATCACCTGCTGGAACATCGACATCTGGTCCAATATGGCGGTATAATTCAGTCATGAATGCTTGACAGAAACGCATGATTTCTGAATCTGATTTACCTTTAGGATCGAAGTTTGAACCACCTTTACCACCACCGATTGGTTGGCCTGTTAAAGCATTTTTAAAGATTTGTTCAAAGCCTAAGAATTTGATAATTGATTCATTTACGGAAGGGTGGAAGCGAAGACCGCCTTTGTATGGCCCCATTACGTTGCTGTATTGAACACGGTAACCACGGTTTACTTGAACTTGATTATTATCATCTTGCCAAGCTACACGGAAGGAAATGATACGATCTGGCTCAACGATACGAGATAAGATATTGGCTTTAATATATTCAGGGTGTTGTGCAAATACAGGCACTAATGAAATGAAAATTTCTTCAGCTGCTTGTAAGAACTCCGCTTGATAACTATTTTGTTGTTTTAGTTGCTCGAATACGCCATCAACGTATTCTTTTGCTAATTGTTCGTTGCTTACAGTTGTAGTTGTCATAGTAAAAAACCTCCAGTTATTTGATATGTGTATCGTATATCTATTTTTCACACTATTCAATAAAATACTTTTTCCAACAGTCTTAAGTTTGTGAAAAATTGAACAAGCGAAGGGAAGAGTTTATTATATTGAAATAATGATTAAATGAATGATCTATCTAATTATGAGAAAGGAATGATGCTTTATTGTAAAGGTTTTAATTGATGCTGATGCCTGTCCAGTCGTGGATTTAGCGCTATCTATATCATCTGAGTTTGAGATTGAAACAATCTTGTTTTGCGATACATCCCACCGTATCGAACGTGATAATGTAATAACAATTATGGTTCCAAAGGGTCCAGATTCGGTTGATTTTACGCTAGTGAATGCGCTTTCAAAGCATGATATTGTCATTACACAGGATTACGGTTTAGCAGCTATGGTTTTGGCAAGAGGAGGTTATCCAATCGATCAAAATGGGCGAGAGATGTCCAATGAAAACATCGAACGTTTGCTCGAAATGCGCCATGTTGGACAAAAAATTAGACGTGCTGGTGGACGTACGAGAGGACCTAAAAAACGAACACAAGAAAACAATATTTCGTTCGAATTGAAATTTCGACAAATTTGTGAACGAGCGATTTCAGCTCAAAAAATGGAGGATTCTGAAGGTGAAAAATGAGCTTAAACACGAACTATTTATTCAATTTCCAAGACTAAAAGAGTTAGCAAACCATGATACTGTACTTTGGGAAAATACAAATCGAGAAAAAAAGGCACAAACAAATCTTTTTTCAATGGAGGAGGTTGAGGAGGCAGAAGAAACACTTAAACGCTTTTCTTCCTATTTAACTTTAGCATTTCCAGAGCTTGTGGAAAGCAAAGGACTTATTGAATCATCTTTACAAGAAATACCTTCGATCAAGAAAGCTCTTGAGAAGGAATATGATGTTTTAATACCAGGTCAATTTATCTTAAAATGCGATCATGCCTTGCCAATTTCCGGCTCTATCAAAGCCCGTGGTGGTATTTTTGAAGTATTAAGGCATGCAGAACGGCTTGCGATCACTAGTGGTAAGCTAACAAAAGAGGATAGTTATGCAGTGTTGGCAACAGAGGACTTTCAATCGTTCTTCCAACAATACACAATTGCAGTAGGTTCTACAGGTAATTTAGGATTAAGTATCGGCATTATGGGCAAAAAACTCGGCTTTAATGTCGTTGTACATATGTCGAGTGATGCAAAAGAGTGGAAAAAAGCATTGCTGCGTGAAAAAGGTGCGACAGTTATTGAATATGAGGCTGATTATAGCGTTGCTGTAGAACAAGGTCGTCAAGAGGCTGAACAAGATCCTATGTGTCATTTTATTGATGATGAGAATTCGAAGGACTTATTTGCTGGCTATGCGGTGGCGGCAAAGCGTTTAAAAGCACAGTTTGAAAAGACGAACATTACTGTGGATAAAGCCCATCCTTTGTTCGTGTATTTGCCGTGTGGTGTAGGTGGAGGACCAGGCGGAGTAACGTACGGCATACGTGAAATTTTTGGAGAGCATGCTCATATCTTCTTCGCAGAGCCCGTAGCATCCCCTTGTATGACAATTGGCTTAATGACAGGTTTACATGACGCCATCAGTGTGGAGGATATTGGTCTTGATAATAAAACCGAAGCAGATGGTCTAGCAGTTGGGCGGGCTTCAAAATTTGTAGGTAAAGTGATGGAATCGTATATAAGTGGCTGTTACACAGTGAAAGATGAGGAATTATTTAAATCACTCGCACTAGCTGTTAAGGTAGAAGGATTATTTTTAGAGCCATCTGCACATGCAGGGATGTTTGGACCGATACAGTTAATGAAAAATGGACAAAGTTATTTAGAAAAGCATGATTTAGTTGATAAGGTGGAGCAAGCTACCCATCTTGTATGGGCAACAGGTGGAAGTATGGTACCGGTGGAAATGCGTGAGGAATACATGGCAAAGGTGTGCAAGTAGCAAGAATTAATGATTAAGGTAGTTAGTTAATGAAAAAACGCAAGAATGCTATTTGGAATCAACATTCTTGCGTTTTTTACTTTTAAAAATTTGATCGCAAATTTATTCAAAACATCACATCGTGTTTTTATTTCAAATATCAATTCATTAGAAGCTGTATAGTATTTGGCACTTACAAATGTTTTGAAAAAGGCTTGGGAAAGTAAAACGGCAATTGCCAATCAAGAAACCGAATCTATTCATCAGACAGAAACGCTCCTTTGGTGGATGGTTGTGTGAGAGCTTTCATTTTAACCAAAAGAGTGGATTCTGTCTTTTTATTTTGTTTAATTGAAATTGTTGGATATATTTTTGCTCATTTAGATTTATTTATATAAATAGTCCAACGCTTGATAATCTTGCTGATAGCGTCCACCGTCTGCTACTTCAGCGTGATATAGAGCTTTTAAAGCATAATTTTTTTGCAAATCCATTTCGGACATTAACTCTTTTAGGCGATCATGTAATTCGCGGTTTTCTTTCACAAGTTGCTGCATTTGTGGTTTAAAATATTTCATACTGTCTAACTCCTCAATTTATAACGTGCTTATTAGTATAACACTTTTAGCTTTTGAAAATGCATTCATATTCATAATTCTGGCTGTAAAAGATTATTCAGTCGATCATGCCGTGAAGTATTGGCCTAAATTGCAATTTTACTTAGGTGTATAGTTCTCTGGTGGCAGTATGGTTCCAGAAATTATGCGTGAGGAATATTTAGCAAAGCATATACAAGATGATAGGCAAAAATAGGATGGCAAATAAGGGTTGATAATGATGTTTATTTAATATTGTCTGCCATGATATAAGTTGACAGGTGTGAAGGTTGGGCGACTCCTGGCCCTCATGAATATAATAATCAAACCTCCAAATCATACATAGATTTGGAGGTTTTCCATTAGTTAAAGTTTTATAACTGCAATTGTTTTCGATGGGATGCTAATAATACTTCCTGTGCTGCCCGTACACCTGCACCTGGCTCAAAGTCATATTCAAAGTCTTGAAGTGCAGCTTCCATTAAAGAAACGGCCTGTAAAATATCACTTGGGAAGCAATAGCCCATATGGCCGAATCTGAAAATTTTCCCTTGCAAATGACCGAGTCCTCCAGCGAAATCTAAATGATATTGTTGCTTTAAATGCGACAAGAAGTCACCGAGTGCAATCCCTTTTGGTGCCATAATCGCTGTGATGGTCGGAGAAGCATGCTCATCCGTAGTGAGAAGGTCAATATTAAGCGCATTCATTGCATGCCGCACCATGTTTTTCATTAGTTCATGGCGGGCAACTGTATGTTCAAAGCCTCCTTCTTCCTCTATAAGTTTACATACTTCGTGAAGTCCATATATAAGCGTGACAGTAGGCGTGTTTGGAGTCATCCCTTTTTCTGCCCAGCTACGATAGCTTAATAAGTTTAAATAATAGGACGGTGTATGATTTTCTTCAATAACGTTCCAAGATCTATCACTAACGCTGACAAGAGAAAGTCCTGGAGGTAGCATCATGGCCTTTTGAGATCCAGTAACAAGAATATCGATTCCCCAAGCATCCATTTCAGCAGGAGCTCCACCTAAGCAACTTACACCATCGACAATACATAATGCATCCGTTTCCTCACGAACGACTTGTGCTAATTCAGCAATTGGATTTAAAATACCAGTCGAAGTTTCATTGTATGTGACAAAAACAGCTTTAATATCTTTTAACGGCTGCAAGAATTCTCGTAACTCCTTAGCTGTACATGCTTGTCCCCATTCTTTTTCAAGCTTATGTACATGAAAGCCGTATTTCTCACAAATCGAAACAAAATAGTCTCCGAACGCTCCAACAGTAATTACAACAACATTTTCACCAGCAGAAACAGTGTTAACCGCTGCAGCCTCTAAAGCTGCCGTACCACCTGATGGGAGGAGTAAAATATCCTGTTTTGTCCCGAAGACAGGTTTTACTAATTCAATTGTTTCACGGTAAAGCTCCACAAATTCATTGCTACGATGGCTAATAATATCGCGATTCATCGCAAGTTGGACCTTTTTCGGAATTGGCGTAGGTCCTGGATGTCTTAAAATATTTTCATACACAATCATCAAACCCCTTTGTAATTAAAAATTAGAAATTCAAAATTTTCTAACTATAATATAGCATATATTTTCTGTTATCTAACTTCTTTTTCAAAATTTGATAAGTCAAGTGTCGTAAGAGAGTAGAAAATACAACGAATAGTTCCAAAATTTTATATGGTAAAATTATAAGGGGGGCTGAGTTATGGAATCGAAAGTAAATTATCCATATATTTATTTTTTATTGGAATCAAATACGATTTTTGTCTTTCGAATTAAAACACATAATTATCTGAACGCATCGGATTTGATAGATAGGAGTGTATGGGAGGTTTATGAATTACAGTATCATGCTCAATTTGAAACATTCAACCATGAAGAAAGTGAAGCAATTGAGGGGTGGGGGTTCTGGCTTGAGCAAGATAAATTAAGCGACATCGTAGAAATTATCAATGACTGTATTCAAAAACATCGTTCTGTGGACCAACGAATAACAACGCAGGCTGTTCATATTGTGAGCTCTGAATCTGCTGCTGGTTCAGTGAGAGTAGCACTAGAACCACCTAAACATGTGATTGGATTCCCTGATTGTTTCTCAATTGGACCATTATGGAAATTAGAGAAAAAAAGAGGGCAAGCCTTCCGCAATGATTGGTTATTTGAAAATATGAATGATGGACAGGAAGATGTTTATCAAAATAAGTTTACAAATACTTTGCGTGAAATAGAAGATATTTCTAATCATGTTCCGATCTATATTTGGTATGGTAATAATGCCGATGAACAATGTGGGCTTCGTTTTTTCCTCTATTTATTGCGAGATAAATCAAATGAGATTTTTCTTATTAATACAACAGAACATAGTAAGGCTAATTGTGCGACAAGTCATCTTAGTTCACAGCAATTAGCACAGCTTTTTATGAACATAGAAGAAAAAAAGCCATTAACTATCCAGGACCGTCTTATTTTCCAAAGTGAATGGGAAACATTATCACAAACTAACGATGTTCTGCGCTTATGGATTAATAATGAAATAAAAGGGGTACCAGAAAATTATTTTGATCCACTTATTATAGAGAAGATAGGAAGGCTACATAATGAACAAACAACAAAAGATTTTATAAAGACGGGGATAGTGATTGCGGAACTCTTACCTTTAATAGAAGAGCTACCTAGTGTCTTCTTTTTAGAATGTAGAATAAGATTTTTAGTCTATAGTGGAGTGCTAGTATTGAAAGGTATTCCTAAGTCCATGAGACACTATAGTGTAAAATTACGTGAATAATTAGAAAACCTCTTTAACCTTTAAAAGGTGTAAAGAGGTTTTTGTACTTGCATATGTATTATGCAACGAAAGGTTTATTCATTTTGATTAAGCCGTAGATAAAATAGAATAGTCCGAATGTAATGAACGATAAAATAATATAAAGTACAGCTCTCCCAGGCTCACCAGACCAACGATAAAATAGTCGATATGTGAAATACATAATATAAATACAAATACCAAAGGAAGCGAGTATACCTATAAATGGAATGATGAATGAAACAAGTAATAATCCAGCATAAATTAAAACATTCTTTTTCGCTTCGGCACGAACTGTTACGTCATCATCACCCTTTGCTGTTAATAAGAAAAGGCTATAAACGTTAATAATAGGAATCCAAGCAACATAGGCAAGATCATCAAAGCCATTTGCTTTAGATGCCTGATAATAAATAAGTGAACTAATAATATAGCCTGCAATACCCATCACAAGAAAAATTAAAATAATGATGAGAAACAAACCACCAAAAAATGCATCAAAATCATTAGAATTATAAGAATTGTACATTGGAAAACCTCCTTTCAAAAAAATACTTCATAATAATAACAATACTAAAGTGTTAAATCTATAGTGGTAAATATAGGAAAGTATAGGTAATCGTACAAATATACCATTTTAATGGAATGTTTATATATTTTTCATGATATTTTTTTGATATAAGATTGATCGAATCGTAAAAATGAATTTGGTATTCTTGGTAATGTAGTGTTGAAGAATCATTTTATGCAAATTTTTCCGTTTTAGATGATTCTACTAATATTGTAATGGAAGTACGGGAGAGTACATCATATGCTGTAATTAAGTTATAAATGTATGAATTTAGCTTGTACTAACGGAGTTATTCTATTCCACCACCAGGAAAAACATAATAAACAGAGCCATCATGGAATGTTCGGAACTGGACAAGGTGAAGAGTTCACAGACAAAGAGAGAGATAAAGGAACTTATTTGCTTATGTGGGTAGATATAAAAAGATTATCATCGATTGATGTTAAACCGAAAGAAGTTGCTATAAAAGTTCAATCCTTATTCAAGTAACGGGGTGCTTTACTTGAAGATCGTTGAGTTGCGTATGCAGCTCTTTTTTTTTATTGAACTAACGATGCAGGTTAGTTTAACAATGATGTTTAACTTGTGTTCAACAATCGGGCCATTTTATGGCATAACACTAAAAAAAGAAGTATTTAGATATTTATGTTAAAGTTTAAACAAGATTGGAAAAAATGTACTATTGGGGGGATTCTTTTGAATGAATTGAAGAAAGTTGTATTTAGAACAATTGAAATCATTTCCCTATTGGCAATCGGTTTGCTTTTCACAGTTTATGTCTTAAAACCTATTTACGAGGGCTTTGGAATTAACTTTATGGGCAATGTATGGGTGAACTGGTTCGGAGTATCTTATATTCTATTTGTCTTGTACACGTTGATTGTTGCTTTATTTCTATTTAAGAATAGTATCCTTTTCAAACAACGACTTACATCTGTCTTTTTTTGGTTTATTTTTATCGGTGCCAATTATGTAGTTTTCATCCCTTTTGTAAAAGGTGAGAACCCGTTTTAGACATAAGCAGAAAATTAGAGAAAGTAGCAATTTCTTGTTTATTTAACCTAATAGAAGCTGATCGGTATTCAATAATCGGGCGCTATTATTGAGCACCACTGGGAAAATATGAGCAATCTTTTTATAAAATCCAAAATTAAATCTACTCGAACAGAATCCATTTTGATCAAACTTTTTTCAAAGCAAAAGCGTTCTATCATGTACAGACCATGCTTCTCCGGCGCTGTGGGAATAGCGCCATCGATTCATATTCAGAAAAGTGCGGTCAGTTAATATTTTAAAAGAAGCTTTCGTCTGCTGTTCGAGAAAAAGGTCCTTTACTAAGACCTTAGTCTGAGAAAAATATAATCCTCGGGCGGGTTTATTCAATTGCCTTCTTCCTTTATCATCGTAGTAAGTAGCACTTTAGAATTAACTAGAGAAAATTAAGGGAGAGAAGGCAATTGAATAAAGTATGGCGTTTCATCGTGTATGTATGCGTTTTCGTTCTGGTTGTAGGAGGAACCGGAGTGATCGGTTTCATGAGCACGATGCAGGAGGCTATGTCGGTTTACGATAAGCCAGTTCCTGCTTCTCTACAAAGCATCCAAGCTCCTGCCTATGATTCGAAAAAGCCGACAGTGGCCGTTATTTTGGCGAATGAAGTGACCGAGGTGTTCGATTTTCTCGTACCATACGAGATGTTTTCCATGACGGGCTCGTACAATGTGTTTTCGGCAGCTCCCGACAAATATATCAAATCGTTGACGGGCGGGCTTGATGTCGTACCCCATTACACTTTCGACGAGTTGGACAAATTGACGGGTAAAAGTCCTGATATAATCGTGATCCCTTTCATGCCGATTTTGGATGAAGCGAAATTCAAGCCTGTCCGCGATTGGATAAGGAAGCACTCCGGCAAGGAAACGATATTATTGTCCATCTGCAATGGGGCGGAAAATTTGGCGGATACCGGCCTGCTGAACGGGAAATCTGCGGCAACACATTGGGGAGATATCGGCAGATTGGAAAAGAAATATACCGAGATTACTTGGATAAGGGATCAGCGCTACGTGACTGATGGTAACATAGTTTCTTCGGCTGGCTTGACTTCGGGGATTGATGCCACTCTGAACGTTATATCCCGGCAAATGGGAGAGCCAGTAGCTGAGAAAGTGGCGAAGGAAATGAATTACCCTTCATACGATTTTGTTCAGCATCCGCAAATGGAACCTTTCACGGCCGGATTGAGCGATATCGTCTATATTTTGAACAATGCGTTTCAATGGAACAAGAAAAAGAACGGGGTCCTGCTGTATGACGGTGCCGACGAGCTGATGTTATCCTCGGCTTTTGACACGTACGGGGCTTCCGGAACAACAACAACATTGACGATATCCAGCAAACGCGAGCCGGTCGTTACCCGACACGGTCTGAAATTGATCGCCCGATATCAAATAGAGGAAGCTCCAAAACTCGACAAAATGATTTTTGTGGGACCGGACGTTAAGACGCGCGCTGTAGATGATATCCGAAACTGGAACGTGAACGGTGGAAAGGCTGAGCAGCTTTACCTGCACAGTGATTCGCCAGAGCGGTTCGCGATGGAACCTGCGTTCGAAGATTTGGCGAAGCAAGAAGATATCTGGACGGCGAAATTCGCCGCCAAGCGGCTCGAGTACCGCGCCACAAGCCAGCTTAAGCTTGAAGGAGCACCATTTTCGTACGAAGCGTTTGGCATACCGATCGGTGTCGGCTTTTTGTCTATGTTCGTCGTTTATTTGGTAGAAAGACGTTTCGTAAGGAGAAAGACTGTTTCCGCATAAAACAGAAAGCAAAAGAAGCATCACAGTTTGTGAATTATTTATACATGTTTGGACCAGATTGGGAAGAAGAAGCACAATCTATTTAGGATTTCTTAAGGGAAAATGAGATTGATAATGCTTTTAAAGTAGCCATGATGGTTGATTACTATAAATTTAATTAAATTTCTTATTAAACAAACGGGGCAGATAGTTCAACAAGCTATGAGTAATTTTAGGACTATGCCATATTTTAGTTATTCCATTAAAGGGCGCGATTGTTTAATAAACGTCGCTGTTCTTCTTAAACTAACGGGTGCCTTAGTTGAACAAGGAGCAAAAAAACAATTGATTTAGTTGAAGAAAAGCTATCTCTTTGAGGATAGCTTTTTCTTATTACTAACAAGAGTTAGTTCAAATCTTCTCTCTTCAAGAATGGGATACGATAATAAAAAAATCATCCTCCATGGTTATTAAAAGAGGATGGCTTTTAAGGCTGAATCGTCAGCAGAGTTTTTTCAATTACGTATTAGATGTTTAAAAGTATATAATAAAAAATGCAGTTGATTTTATAGGGTTTATTACTTGTTATATACACTTTACTTAAGATAACCAATGACAGTATTTGAAGCATTCAGTTTGATTGTACAGTGTAGCCTTTTGCTAATTGCAGTACTGACACTGATGCTTAGTATTATTGTCTCTCAAAATAAAAAGAAATAGCCACCCTGCCGGCTAAGTAAGGTGGCGATTCCAACAACTTTAACTTGGTCAGCCGCTATGGTTGCGGCATGATTGTTGCTTTGACTGGATGTTGACGCATCCAGTATTTTTTATTCTATATTTAGTGTATCATATTTATTCTAAATAGAACATTTTATCTTCAGTCAGTGACCACTAAATGAATTTTGCAATGTCATTTAGCGCTAAACGAGATGAGCCGTAAGCTGGTGCTGCTGCTTTTCCGATAGCGATTAAGACGATTGGTACTAGATTATCTGTTAATTCAAAGTGCTTCGCAAAAGCCTCTTTATTGAAGCCACCCATTGTAACCGTATCATAGCCCATATCTTTTGCTAAAAGCATGATTTGCATAGAAATTAAGCCAGCATCAAATGTAGCAATATTTTTTAGAATTTCTTTAGGAAGGTTTGGATAAAGCTTTAATGAATTTTCAATCATCATATTTTTTGTTGCTTCATCCATATAACCAAACTCGAAGTTTTTTGTATAGACTTCCTCAACATTATTGTACATTGCAGTATCGCCTAATACCGCAATGATGGCAGATGCAGTTTCTACCTGCTCCTGGTTATTAGCAATCAAACGTAGTTCTTTTTTTACTGCCTCATCTTGAATTACTAAAAAGCGCCAAGGTTGTAAATTACTTGATGATGGAGCGGTTGTTGCCTCTACAAGTAATTCCTCTAATTCAGCTTGAGGAATTTTAAAATTTGCCTCATACTTACGAACAGATTTACGATCGTGCATTACTTTATTTATATAACTTTTAGTTGTAGTCATCGTTAAAAAATCTCCTTTATATTTATGATATTTTACTATACGATATTCTTTTTGGAATTCCAAGTAAATTGCTCGAATTAGAGAGTTTTGATTAACTTCTTTCAGCCGATTCCGGACGCAATTATGCCGGGGCATAATTGATAATTGTTACTTAAATTTAAATGCCTCAAAGTCAATGCTTATATCTTTATTGCGGAATTTCAATTGCTTGGCAAAATGTTTTAGCATTTTTTCAGGTCCGCACATAAAAACACTTGTTTGCGCTGGCACTGAAAAATTTTCAAATGAAAGCCTGTCCATTTGAGTAGTATCAATAAAGTTCACTTTGAACTGTTGATTAGTTTTTGCATACTCCTGTAAAAATTCTTTATAAATAGCATTGTCTTGACCTTGATAAGTGTAAAATAATTCAATATCACGATTGATGGGCTGTGATTGCAAATAAGATAAAAAAGGAGTAATGCCTATACCACCTGCTATCCAAACTTGTTGTTGTGTGCCATTTTCAAAGTTTAAATGACCATAAGGACCATCAAGTGTGACTGGTGTATTCAGTTGAACTGAATCATATACTTTTTTTGTGAAATCACCAAGTGCCTTAATAGAGACAAATACTTTTTTTCCGTCGCCACCTGAAATTGAAAAGGGATGAGGCGCCATTTCTATGCCATCTTGCAAAATCTTGATAAAAATAAATTGTCCATGACGATAGGGTATTTTTTTATCAAGTGTTAGCTCCAGTTCAATAACATTGGAGCCTAATTTTTTGATTCCTGTAATGTTGCCTTTATATTTAAAAAACATATCCTGATACATCGTCAACATATATAATGCTGACATAAATCCAATAGTCGCAGTTATTGCGGTAAAAATGCCTAAAGGTGTAGGCTGTAATAAATCGTATCTGCTTGAAAAATACGCATGATAAATTCCAAATGTATAAGGGATAAGCAATAACCGATGAAAGATCCGCCAGTGCTCATATTTTAGAAATTTAGCCAAAAGCGCAATCAAAATTAGTGCGATGAAACCATATTGGCCAAGTGATCCCAGTTCTTTAGCAAATTCGCTGAGTGAAGTTCTTTGTACTTTATCCCAGTGGGGGACCAGACCTTGTAATTGCCCATGAATAACCACTAATACTAGTGAAAGTATTGCTAAATATTTATGATAAAAATAAACATTTTCTAGACCATGGAACCAACGCTCAAAAATTTTCATTCTTGTTGCTAACAAAAATACAAGAAAGAAGCCTGTAATGGCCATGCCTCCAATGATGTGACTGAGCCTGTTAACTGCCTGGATAGGCTCTAAAGGTGTAGCAAAATACCACAGTAAAGCGCTACTACTCATTATTAGTATGATAAACAAAATTCCTTTGATAGATTTCATAAATAACCTCCAATATTCATTTTTATCTCTAATCATCTTACATATACAATGAGAACCTGAAATATTTCTGATATTTTTAATTTTATATGAGAGATTTTGTGAGTATGTATAAAAAGGGATTGTGTGTTCGGAATATATGTTCCCTTTTGCGCTGGAGTGTGTTAAATTAAGAAGAGTGAAAATATAGAGACATAAGGAGCAAATAATGCAAGGGAATACACATATTATCGGGGGCATCACGGCTAGCCTTGCTTTTGCACAAATTTCTAATGATAATCCGCTTGTTTTAGTAGGAGCAGGCGTTATCGGTGCATTACTTCCAGATATTTGTCATGGAGGTAGTAAAATCGGAAGGAAATTTCCCATCATATCAAAAACTGTAAATTCGCTGTTTGGACATCGTTCCTTTACACATAGTTTGCTTTTTTTATTTTTGATTTGGATGCTACTACATACATTTATACCTTACAAATCCATTTCGCTAGGTATTTTATTAGGGATGGCAAGTCATATTTTTCTTGATATGGGGACGAAGAAGGGGGTAAAGCTGTTCTTCCCGGTATCTATTTCAGTACGTCTACCACTTACTACAAAAACGGGTAGTAAAGCCGAAAAGTTAGTGTTTATGTTGTTAACGATGCTTTCAGTCTTTTTTAGCTATGAAATGCTTGTTAAGCTTGTCCAGTCCGTATAACTAAAACAGCCGCAGTACGAGAGTTTCTCATACTGCGGCTGTTTTTTAATGGTGAAAGTTTTAGTCAGCCTGTACTTCTTCGACCGTTTGTTCTACTTCTGCTCGTGACATTTTTTCACGACCTTCTTGCATTGCCTTCAATGTTTTATGAGCTAATGCAAGTGGTAATCGACAGAATAATAATACCGCTCGTTTATTAATATCTTTCATATAAAGATCAGCTTTCGCAAGATTTTCTTCTGCGTATGCAAATAAATCTTCGCGTGTCCAACCATCAGGAACGAAACTTACTCCGCGCTCGTCCATATCCTCATGCTGATTGCGTAAAATATTGACTGCTTGGAGACCTCGGCCATAGCCAATCGCTAAATCGCGATCTGTTTGAATGTCTGCACCCCACGCCCAAAGCTCGGACAGCATTGTCCCAACAAGCCCTGCAACGTAGTATGTATAATCATCTAAATCCTCTCGCGTATGCACCTGCCAGTTTGCTTTTGCCCATTTCGCCATCCCAAATGCCATTTCACTCGTTGAAGCTTGGACAATTTTACGTGAGCCTTCAGGACAAAATGTTAGCCAATCTGCTAAACGAAGAGATACTACAGGTAGCTGATCTGCATATGGCGCTAATAATGCTTCATAAGCTTCAGCATTAAATGGTTCCTTTAATAACTCACTTGTTGCCGTAAGTAAATCGAATTTCACTTCGTTAGAAAGGTTTTCATGATCCTCAATTTCATCTATAGCACGCATTGCTAAATATGCGGCTGCCACTGACAATTTTAAATCATTTTTTAAAAAAGTAATCGGTATATAAAAAGTGCGACTAGTTTCCTTTAAAACTTGCATCGCTTCTTTATAAAGTTTTTTTTGATCTTTCACTTGTATTCCTCCGTTCAAATGGTAACACATCTATAGTATATCGTATCGTAAAAGTGATGAAAGATAAAACAGATTGTTCAATTTATAATCAACTATTTTCAAATGATATAGATTAAGACAAAGAGAGTGTAGATAACGCGGTTGCAATTTTTATAGGTAGGGAAGGACACAGCAATGGCAAAATTGATTTCGATAAGCGAACTAGTGAATGTTGGTGGATATCAGCTAGAATTGCAAAAGAAGTGATAATGCATTTGAGTGTCATTGCATTTTCACTTCTTTTGTTTTTATAGCAGAATAATGTTAAAGTTATAAAAATGCGACGAAAATCGCGTGATTAATAGAAAAAATTTGATATTTTTCGTCTTTTTTTCATGAAAGTTTGCTAAGTTATTGCACATTTATTTCAACAGCGTTAAAGTTTAGGAAGGACAAAGATACAACTTCACTTTTCGAGTAATTGCTGCTGACGCTTCGCTTTCGCGCAGAAGACATTTGTAGCTGTTGATTTGCTTTCGGTACTGAAATACAATACACCGGATTTTGGCACAATAACTTATTGCAAAAACCGTGATATTTGTGGAGGCATGAACGTTATTCAACTGGCTTCTAAACGCCTCTTGAATACAAGCAAAATCTAGTATATATCTCACCATTTGAAATAGAGATTGTACGTAAAGTCAAAGGAGAATGGTATGCCAAAGGCTATAGGTATTGATGCGGGCGGAACATTGACAAAAGTTGCTTATTTAGATGAGCATAATGAGCTCGTTTTAACAACTTTCCCGTCAAATGATTTGCTAGCTGTGCAGAATTGGATTATTAATCATCCAGATATTGAGGATATTGGTGTTACGGGAGGGCGTACAGAACAATTACTGGATGTCATCAAAACAATGAAATCGATTCATTATATAGTAGAGTTTGAAGCCACATTGAAGGGCGTTCGATTTTTGTTGCATAAAGAGGGCTACTTCTTCGAGCGAAGTATGATTACTAATATTGGTACTGGTACTTCAATTCATTATATGGAAGATAATACGCATGTTCGTGTTGGTGGGACAGGCGTTGGTGGTGGAACATTGATTGGATTGTCAGCGCTTACAACTGGCATCACGGATTATAATGAAATAAGAGAACTGGCCTCTAAAGGTAATCGAGAAGAAATTGATTTACTAGTAAAGGATATTTATCAAGGGATGGACACACCTATTGATGGGCAATTGACAGCTAGTAATTTTGGGAAAGTTGGTATTACAGAGTCTGTCAAACATCCAACAGAAGATATTATTGCAACTGTACAA
Organism: Lysinibacillus sp. NPDC093190; assembly: GCF_050280425.1. Classification (NCBI taxonomy): domain Bacteria; kingdom Bacillati; phylum Bacillota; class Bacilli; order Caryophanales; family Bacillaceae; genus Lysinibacillus; species Lysinibacillus sp. NPDC093190. Next base: position 16,984 of record NZ_JBNNVG010000044.1, read on the forward strand.
GGGCTTGTAGGTGAGGTTATTACTACACTTAGTATTCAATATGCCGAAGAAAAAAATGCTCAACATATCGTTTATATCGGTTCAACTTTAAGTAATAATGATCATCTTACACGTGTTATTGCCAATTACACACGTACGAAAAAACATACACCAGTCTTTATAAATGACCACGGTTTTTCAGGTGCAGTCGGTGCATTATTAAATATAACTGAATATACAATTGTCTAACTACAATGTACATTACTAAACAAAATTATCAAGACCAAATTCGAAAAAAGTTAAATAAATTAAAGGTCCAAACATATTTTATATGACTAATATGTTTGGACCTTTTAGATGCCTATTTAAAATAACTAATATTACTGTTCTCCTGTATACAGATAATAAAATTGTTTAATTTTCAATAAAGTCATTTTAAAATGTTAGTTACTCTATTCAACAAACGGGCCATATGGTGGAGTAAAACATTGAAAAAATAAACTAAAATAAAGAATTGAAAATTTGATATAATTGAGTTAATTTCATAATTCTAATCCCTTTAGCATCAGGGGTTCTGAAACAATAAAAAACGGGCACCTCCCCAAATTCGGTATAATGATAGCGACGAAACTAACATACTGAATGAGGTGAATGTCCTATGACTATTGTAAAACAAATGAGCCTATTTGACATCCAAGAATTATTGGAAATGGAAAGTTCCCGTCGTTTTGATGCGATTTTTGCCACTTTCGACTTACAACCTATTTTTCAGTTATTTTTAAAAAGGACATTGCGTGGTGCCCCTCGTGAACTAAACTATGGTGCGATGATCCAATCACTGATTATTCGCATTGTCGAGCGTATTCCAACAATCAAGGATTTAATCAAACGTTTGGTCAATGACCCTTTATTCCGCTTAGATTGTGGTTTTTTTTTCCAGCCATTTTAAAACCACGACTTTATTAATTCAAATAAATATATTACTCTCTTTTTGCATCTAATCTCCGACGAAATACTAAAGCAGAGACTGCGAATATAACGAAAGCTGTTGCTGAAGCAGCAGTAACCATCTGCAACACATTTCCTATTGGAGATTTGAACAACAAAGCGACGGAGATGATTAAAACGGCACCAGTTAAACCCATTCCCAAAATCGACATTGCCAAAATCTTATGCATCTATTCACCTCACAGGTAATTGAAACAAGCTACCGCTCCGGCAATACCACCAGCCCCAATAACTGCATATGCACCAATACATGCAGCACATATCGCAGCAGTCACTGGTGTCGGTGTTGCACACGAACCGCCACATGCAACTGCAATAATATAAGCCGCCGTAGCACCAATACCAAGTACTGCTCCAAGACAACTTGCCACTGCTCCTACACCCATCTCTTGAATAACTGGCTCCTCTGCAAGCATCTCTTCATCTGTGATATATGAAAGCTCAGTATCCACGGAATTACTAAGTGACCCATCCAAATATGTCTCAACTCGGAAGTTTCCTACCTCATTCTTGGTAACCAACAATTCATTTGTCTGTAATACAGTATTATCCTCATCAAAGAATACCGTTAAATTACTAGGAAGGCTATAATCTCCATGCAAAGGAACTGTAACAACTGTAACTCCACCACCAACAGTGTACACACTCGACCCTTCCAAATCAAAAGCAGACACAGGAGCTACATTCTCAACTTCACCCTCCTTGACTGCACGGAGCGTTGCATTAACCAGTTCCTTAGCAAGTTTGCCAGAAACTACAACAATACTCGGAGCATCCTCAGCTTGCACAGAAACATCCTGTGCTGGAGAAAAGCCTAAACAAAAAATAGTAAAGATCATCAATACTGGCAAAAAGATTTTTTTCACCTTCGACATAATAAAACCTCCTATTTTTGTATTTTGTTACACTTTATTAATTCTACACCAAGTTGGGATACCCCTCCTTTAAAAACATATTTTTACATTTAATCTATTATGCAATCTAGTAGTGGTTGGGACAAAAAGAAAAAATGTTAGACCTAGATAAAATCGTCTAACATTTCTTTGATTTAGAGTGCATATTTATTTCGTGAAGTGGAAAAGTTAATATCCTTTTTATTGTTTTTCTAAATAAACGAGTTCTGTCCCTGCTCATTTTTATGTGATAAAACTAATTGATATTGTAGCATTCCAGTTTCGGTATTTAACGCATTTATCTTCTTTCCAATAATAATCTTATTATAGAAATCTTTATCTATTTCACATACTATAAAAGCTTTTCTAGGAGGGATACGATTAGTACCAAATGTATTGATGATAAAATCAAATTGATAACCACAATAAGTAGCATATTTTTTAATCAAATCAAAGGTTTTACAAGCATTGGCTTCTGCATTGGCTCCAAAGGTATTTTGAGCTCCTTTAATCCCCAAAATATAACGCGTCTTTCCCTTATCATGAAAAATCTCAACAATAACTCGCTCGCTCAAAATCCGTTTGAATGCTTCAATGTAAATTTTCTTCACAAGAGTCTTTTTGATCTCTCTTAATTCGTGAGTTAAATTTGGGAATAAGTCCATTCTTAAGCTCCTCCATTTTCAATATACTTTACAACTAATTCTTCCATTTCATCGTAATAATCCGATTTACGTTTAATTTCATCAATATGATTTTTAAGAAGAAATTTAAGGATGTCTACATTCCCTGGAGTAGTCATAGCATTGCTATAATGCAATCTGATTATTTCGAGATGCTTATACATTTCATCATCAAGTTTTACTATGAATTTAGATGGATTAGACCGAATGTTTTCTTCATTCAGTTCAACAGATGTTTCAAAGATTAATTTAGTAATTACAGAATGGAAATATAGTTCAACATAATCATCTAAATGCTCAAAATCTTCTCCTAGTGATTCTAAATTGTATACCTCCTGAATTTTATCCCCCAAGTAATCTTTTATTTCTTCTGCTAGTTTTCCTTGCATTAAAAGTTCTTTTATTTGTTCCTTATTTTTTGAAACTTCATTTTCTAATGTAGTTAATTCAAAATCTGAAAATACATAATCGAGTATATCTTTATCTAGAGTACTAAGAATTTTAATTCTTTTTAAAGCCTCTCTGTACATTAAAATTGCCCTTAATAGTTTTCCATCCTCGGATTCTTCGATTTCTTTTACTAGGGCCAAATTCGCTGTTAAATCGTTAGAGTATTGCTTTCTAAACTCAAATTCTAAAAATAAATTACTACTTCCTTCTATTCGTGAGTAAATTGCCCAACATTCTGCCTTTTCTTTCATGCTAAGGTTTTCTAAGAAACTATAATCTTTCATATTACCCTCCTATAGTAATCTATAATTATAAAAACAAACCTTTAGGTTACAATTTCTTCTTACTATATTTACAATTTAGCTTAATATTTTTTAAAGTCAATAAAAAAATCAAAAAAGAAACCAAGGTATATATAACCGAATACTTTGGTTATCTCAATTGCTATTCGTTTCTAACATCATTTCCGTTCATCTTTTCATTAATTCAAATGGGAACTTAAGAATATACATTCAAAAGAAATAAATGGATGGTGAAAAAAATGGCCACTTTCTCCAATTCGCAACTTGAAATGTTTGCAGTTAATGCCGTTAAGACAGCAGCAACCCTTGATTCTCTTACTCCTGAAATACCTACTGGAGACAAAGGAATATCCTTTGATGGTCACATCGACGTCATGCAAAATACATCTGAAAAAAGAAGTGCTTTTCTAGGTAAAGTTCCCGTGCAAGTTAAAGGAACAAACGTTAAACATTTTTCTGGTCTAAAAAGAAGTTTTTCCCTTGAACTAGACCATTATAGAAATTTTTATAAAACCAGTGGAGCTATTTTGTTTGTGGTTGAAATAGATAACTTGGCGAACACCAAAATTTTCTACAAGCAATTACTACCTGTAAAATTGAAGAGCCTTATTAATCAATATGGCCATCAACAAAAACGACAGATTACGTTACGTGCTTTAAGTGAAACTACCATTCGTAATGTATGCAGTGGTTTCTTGACAGAATCACGTAAACAACCGATTAACGTAGTTGATCACAGCCCATTTAAAAAGCAAGATTTCACTTCGTTTTGATATGCTCCCTATTAGGTAGACAGATTAAAAAATAAAATCTGTTTATCTAAGGGGAGTATTTTTTATGGGGCGAAGCAAACATCCGCTCGAGTTAAAACTACATATCCTTCAATTGTTTGAAGAAGGTCAATATTCTATAAGCGAATTGTGTGAAAAGTTTTCAGTAAATGATCAAACTTTATATAGATGGAGAATGAAATATGAAGCAGGTGGACGTGAAGGATTACAAAGAAGCGACTTCATGTAAATTCTATTCAAAAGAGTTAAAATTAGCAGCTGTGGAAGACTACATTCAACAAAATTATTCACAAATGGAGGTGTTGGTGAAATATGAGATTAGTAGTACCTCTGTTTTAAAAAGGTGGGTGAAAAAGTATACTAGTCATAGTGAATTAAAAGATTCAGGTAAAGGAATGAGTCAAGCTATGACAGAAGGAAGAAAAACAACTTTTGAGGAGCGTATTGAAATTGTCGACTACTGTTTGAAGCACCAGAAAAATTATCAGTTAGCAGCACACACTTATGGTGTTTCATATCAGCAGGTGTATCAATGGACGAAGAAATTGGAAGCAAACAGTGAAGAAGGATTACGTGATCGCCGTGGTCGCACAAAAGATGAAGTGGAATTAACCGTTGAGGAGAAATTGAAATTAGAGATTCAACGTATTGAACGTGAAAATGAGCGCTTACGTGCAGAAAATCTATTTTTAAAAAAGTTAGAGGAAATCGAAAGGAGGCGTCGCTAAGCCAAATTCGCTTACAACAACGGTATTTAGCGATTCAAAAATTACATCAAGAGGAAAAACTTGCGATTCTTTTATTATGTGAAATCGCTGGTGTTTCGCGAGCTGCTTACTATAAGTGGCTAGGTCGCAAGCCTTCTAACAGAGAAGTTGAAAATGAAGCCATTTTAAAGGATATTCACCTTCTTTACCAACAAGTAGATGGCATTTACGGCTATCGTCGTATGGCGCTGACAATCAATCGTCAGCGAAAAGAAAATAATCAAGCGGTAGTTAATGAGAAGCGAATTTATCGTTTGATGCAAGTGAGTGGGTTGAAGTCTGTTATTCGGCGAAAGCGCAAGCCTTATCGTAAATCCCCAGCGCATCATGTGGCGGAAAATGTGTTAAATCGGGCATTTAAAGCGGAAAGCCAAATGAAAAATGGTGTACAGATGTCACCGAGTTCAAGTATGGAAATGGAAAGAAAGCTTATTTGAGTGCAATTATTGATTTATATGATGGTTCGATTGTGAGCTACGTGTTAGGACATTTAAATAATAATCCATTGGTATTTAACACGATTAAATTAGCGATTCGTTCATTAAAAGAAGGTGAGCAGCCATTAATTCATAGCGATCGAGGCTTTCAATATACATCACACGGATTTAAGCGAATCATTGATAAAGCAAAACTGATACAAAGTATGTCACGTGTAGGTCGATGTATTGATAATGGACCGATTGAAGCATTCTGGGGCACATTGAAGTGTGAGAAATATTATTTACATAAGTACGATTCATATGAAGCGTTAAAACTAGCGATTGATGACTATATTCATTTTTATAATCACTATCGCTACCAGAAAAGATTAAACGGCTTGAGCCCTTTAGAATTCAGGAATCAAGCCGCTTAATACAATTTTTATTATTTCCACTGTCTACTTGACGGGGTGCAGTTCATTGTGAGTACCTGGTCTTTTTACATATTAAAACGGTCAAAGATAAAGTTGTAACATGGTTTAGATATGAAAGAACATCATTTAAATTAAGAGATAAGAAACATCATGTTTTCTTATTTGTTGGATAAAAACATGATGTATTACAACCATTATCGAGGGCAATGGAACTTGAAAAGGTTACCGCCTGCAAAATACAAACAGCAGCTTCAAAAGGTTGCTGCTTTTTTTCAAAATGTCCTTTACAAGGGGTATACTCTAATGAGATGTTTACGAAAAAATAAAAAAACTCGCCGTTCATTCCGCCAGGTTTTTAATACAATCACCTACACTCTATGTCTTGGAAAATGTAATGGTTTCTCCAAGATTAAATGTTTTACTTTTCTTCTTTCCGTCCAATTTCCATGTTATTGTGATTGTTCCTTTACTCAATAAATCTTTGATATCCTTATTTTCAAGCTGCTTATAATTTATAATGATTTCGTCTTTATATTCTATCTTATTTTTTTCTGGATCTTTATCTTGATAACTAGAACCGTTCCAATAAACGTCTTCCCCTAATAGCTCACGAAATGAATAGGGTATGTTTATTTCTAAATCATCTATATTGTCAGAATAATCTATTTTTAATGTAAATTCTAGTTTTTTAAAGTTATTTTTCTGAGATTTATCTATATTATTGTATTTTTCCTGAGACTTTTCATCAAGCTCAATTATTTTAGTATTAATATTAATTATTGGGTTAAAGCGATAATACGTATAAGTACCTACGCCGACTACTAAAAAAACTAGCAAAAGAACAACTATGAACCGACTTTTGTTCAAAATATCCCTCCTACTTAAAAAGAAAAACAATAACTTAATGCTCAAGCATAGGTTATTGTCTTTCTATCATCAATTACGATTAAATTAACTTATTAATTTACCTTACTTTAATAACTACTTACCAGTATAATACATTATCATCCCATACCGACCACTTTTGTTGATTAGTACTTATACTAACGTCAAATGAAAGGCCACCTGTTATATTTCCTTTTTCGTAGTTAACGCTTGCTGAACCACCAACAGTTGTACTAACTGTCGAATAAGTGTGTATATATTTTGTTCCGTAACTTAAAGTAGTTTTTTTATTTATATACACAGTTGCATAAGAATCAAAATTTAGCTTATCATCTTCTACGTTAAATAGGTAGACACCAGAACTACTTTTACTACCATCCCTTTTAGACACAGGACTCCCTGGTACAGCAGCATCATAATAAGTACCATCATTAGCGTTCCATTCAATTGATACTACGTCTATAGTTGATGCATAAACTTCACTTACTCCATTAGTAGTCCAACTAGTATTTAGTCTCCAGAAAGAATCTCCTGATTTTTTAGTTGAATAAGCTGTTAGAGTCATTTGAGAAGGTTTGATAGCTGCTGGTTCAATTCCTACATCCGCACCTTTATTATCTATGTTTAGAGTAACGCCAACTAGTTCTAAACGCCAAGGCGAAATTAATTGGACTGAAAAGTTTTAGCAATGTCTGTAGTAATCCCCAAAGCATAAAACCTTCTATCCTGAGCACATTACATGTAGGAGGTGAATATCCGTGGGCAATAGAAACACCAATGGAAACAACAAAAACAACAATAAAACAATGAATGTTAGAACGCATAATCCTTTTGATACCTACAAAAAAATAGACCTCGATAAATCAAATAGTAATAACAATAACCCGAATGACAATCTAAATGAAGAATTCGCTGCAGAATTTGATGCGAAAGCCAAAAATAAAGATAATAAAACGAACCATAAGAAGAATCAGCAGTCCAACAAAAACAAATAACTGAAATATTGGAGGCTTAAATAATGGCAAAGAAGAATAAAACAAGCTTCAAAAAGAAAAAGAAAGAAGATACACATAAAAGAAATGATCGTGAGGAATATTCAGCAGAATTTAATCAAGTAATTCATAACAATCCTCAACAACCAAAACAATCCAGTAAAAAATAACGAAAAACTGCTCCTTAAGAAAGTTGAGAAAATACTTAAGGAGCATTTATTTTTTGCTGTTTTGGCGATTTTATGCCAAAAGAATAGGAAAGGTTGATTCACTTGCGAAAAATTTGTGTAATACTAGGGATTTTTCTTGTATTGTTTGCTGTATTTATAAACACCCCAACAATTACTTATGCTCAAAAGGGAATACCAGCCCATGCTCAATGGGGAAAAGTAGCGATAAAAGAGATACATGCAAAATACCCTCAAGCTAAAATCCTCGATTATTTGTATGAGGGAAGCGAGGTTATTGAAGATTCCACTATTGAAAAATTTAAACTTTGGCTAAAACAAAGTGACAAGGAATTCGGTGTACATGTTCGAATCAAATATGTAACAAATACAAATAAAGTAGTGAAAATTGAATTCCAAGAAACCACTCCATGAAATAAGAGGATGCCTAATTTCAGGCATCCTCATTCCGTTAGTTTTCGAGCTTGTTAATAAATTCTCGCATTAATCCAGGTAAATTTGGCCATGCATGACCACTAATTAAATTGCCGTCTGTGTGAAGGTTAGCATCGATATACGTCGCTCCGGCTACTTGAACTTCGGGCTTGCAGGCAATATAAGCGGTTAGCTCACGACCTTTCAGAACCTCAGGAATGGTCGCAAAAATTTGAGCTGCGTGACATACAGCGGCGATTGGTTTATTTGTTTCAAAGAAATGGCTCACTAGTGCTGGAACATGCTCATTTAAACGAATGTATTCTGGCGCTCGTCCACCAGGAATGATGAGTCCGTCAAATTGTGTTGGATCTACCTCTGCAAAGGATGCGTGTGCTTCTAATCCATATGCTGTACGCTCGATGTATGTATCGACTCCATCGACAAAATCGTGCAATACCGTCTGTAATTTCTTTACGGATGGTGCCGCAATCGTTACATCATAACCAGCCTCAAGACAACGGTAATAAGGATAAAAAATTTCTAAAGCTTCAACTGCGTCTCCTGCAAGTATTAATACCTTTTTCCCCATGCTTCCATCTCCTTTTATTTGTAATCTATTAGATTAATTCGACATTTTCAAAAAATTCCCTTCTAGATTTTTAGTACGATGGAGAAAATCGCTGATAAATGCAAGAGAATCGCTGATAATAATGAATCAAACGTCAGTCGGCTGAACGATTATTACTCCTAAAATGCGCTCCATCAAAACTTCAAACAACTTGCTTTACAACGGAAAAAATGAAGCGTATAGTATTTATTTAGCTAGGTAAATAAAGTTAAATTCGGGAGGACAACAACATGAATCCTATATTTCATGCTTTATTCCAAAAAAGTCGTTATTTAACGAATTGTTTAAATGAAGTACTGAAACAGCACAACTTGTATAGCTCACAATGGGCTATTTTATATTGCTTACATAATCACGGGCCCATGACATTAACACAAATCTGGAAGTATTTAAACGTTGAGGCACCGAGTATAACAAGAGCAATTACTCGACTCGAGACTTTAGGTTGGGTACTAAGAATTGACGGTGAAGATAAACGTGAAAAAATCGTTGCCTTATCACCATATGCAGAGGAACATTTGCCGGCTATTACTAAAACCATTTTAGCTTTTGAGGAAGAAATGGTAGGGGCATTGACTGTTGAGGAACAGCAGCAATTTATAATTTTACTGGAAAAAATGAAAGGTTGATTGACATGCAGCAAGAGGGGAATACAAAAATATGGACGAAGCGGTTTATTAGTCTCTTTTTAACAAATATTTCGGTATTTTTTGTTTTCTATGGGTTGGTAACGACTTTGCCACTTTATGCAATTGGTGAGTTGCACCAGACAGAAAAGGAAGCGGGATTGTTACTGTCAGGATTTTTATTATCTGCCATTATCGTTCGTCCTTTTTCGGGTAAACTATTAGATGTTTTCGGGAAGAAAAAGCTTTTAGTTATTTCAATTATCGGCTATTTTTTATGTACAGTTTTATATTTATTCATTCATCCTTTTGGACTTTTACTAGTTCTCCGTTTTGTTCAAGGGATATTCTTTAGTATTATTACAACAGCAGCTGGCTCTTTAGCAGCGGATATTGTGCCAGTTAATCGTAAAGGTGCAGGTCTAGGCTATTTCACAATGTCTACTAACTTAGCAGTAGTTATTGGGCCATTTATCGGTTTACTGCTTATTCAATATAGTAGCTTTAATGTACTATTTATTGTAATGAGTATTTGTATATTAGCAGGAGGTATCCTAGCTGTAACGATAAATACTGATGATTTGCTTAAGCCTGAACATCAGGGTAAATTGACTTTTAAATTTGATGATTTATTTGAACGTCGTGCACTTCCGGTAGCGGCTATTGCTAGTTTAGTAGCTTTTTCATATGCGAGTGTTCTATCGTTTTTATCAGTCTACGCACAGCAAAAAGATTTAATGGCTGTAGCGAGTCTATTTTATGCAGTTTTTGCAGCAGCAATGCTTATTACACGCCCATATACAGGAAAACTTTATGATACAAAAGGGCCACAGTTTGTTATTATACCTGGTATTATACTCTTTGCTATCGGTCTTGTTATGCTTGCATTTGTCTCAGGACCGGCATTATTTTTATTTGCAGCTATCTTTATTGGATTTGGCTACGGAGCAGTGACTACAAGCTTACAAGCATTAGCTGTACAGTCTGCATCACATACACGCAGTGGTTATGCAACCGCAACGTACTTTACGATGTTTGACATTGGCATTGCACTTGGCTCTTATATTTTAGGAATGGTGGCAGTGCAAGTAGGCTATTCTTCTGTATATCTAGCTGGAGCAGGCTTACTAGTTGTTGTCTTTATCATTTATTTAATACGTTTAGCAAAAATTAAATCGAAAAAAGTAGCACATGTATAAAGAAAGAGGCTGGGACAAAAGTGTTTCAGCCAACAAAAATACCGAACTATCCAATGAAACGCTCATGAAGTGTTTCGGAATAGTTCGGTTTTTCTATTTATCGTGTTTTGTTAATTTAGAGATTATTCGGCTTTGTGAAGGAACCATTTAGTTATGTCCCAGCCTCTTGTTATTCATTATATACGACCATATCCAGCAAAGTGTGTTTTCCAATAAGAGCTATTGATGTTAGCAACAGAAACACCACCGTCACTTGCGCTAATCATTTGATTATTTCCAATATAAATACCTACATGTGAGATACCAGCTTTATATGTATTAGCGAAAAATACTAAATCACCTACTTGAGGTGAACTTACTTTTTTAGCTGTACTGTAAAAACCAGCTGCTGACTTACGAGCTGTCGAAATACCAGCATTATTATATACGTAAGTGACATAGCCTGAGCAATCAAAACCTGTACTCGGTTTACTTCCACCAAATGTATATTTTACGCCTAATTGTTGTTTAGCAACTTGCACTAGGTTTGTTGGTTTAGGTGTAATTGTAACTGTTGGTTTAGGTGCAGCTGCAGCTGTTGGTTTAGGTGTAGGTGTTGATATTGTTGATGTGGTATTGAGGTTTAACTTTTGTCCAACGCGAATTGTTGAAGAAGATAAGTTATTCCATTTCATCAATGTTTGATAAGTAACACCGTACTGATTGGCAATCTTCCATAAAGAATCACCAGATTTTACTGTATAAGTTGCCGCTGCTGCTGTGTCAATTGTTGAAAAAAGTACAGATGAACTTAAAGCCAATGTAGCTAATTTCAATCCCCATCTATACTTTTTATTCTTTTTCATAATATGTATCCTCCTAAAAACTAAAAAGCTTAATATATATATGATATTAACATTGTAATATTACAATAGTATGTCAATAAAATAACATTAAGGATACAAATTATACTAATAATAATTGGAAAATATATTACTTTATGGCTCATCATCAAAAATCAGGGGTGATATTTGTATATATACACCATGTGTGTAAGTTAAATGGATGAGGACTTGGCGATTTTCTATGCGGTTCTTTATGAGCATATATTTTGTTTATATATGAAACGAAGATGATAAAAATGAAATATTGGGGGATATTAAGTATCTGAATGAAGTGAAGGGGGGGACCGACTCTTGGTAAACCCAAGACATGCATCAAAAGAACCTTTTTTGAGTTGCAGGAGAAGGTTTCGACAATAAGTTTGTAGTTAAAAGGGAAACAAAAAAAACCAGTGTAATACTGGGGAGACGGTTTGTCAGGTAAATCATTTTTACTTTTCTAGATAATCTGCATGTAATGGAGGCACTAACCAACCTTTTAAAAAAGGTCACTGAGTTTGAAGTGACCTTAATGAGGGAAGCTGTGACGGTCAACTAATGCCACAACCAAGTTAAGTGCGTGCGATACACTCAACATTAATTTGTGCAAAATAATTTTACCTATACATTAAAAGAAGCCGCAGCATCACCACACTTTACGGCTTGGAAAATTATAAGAGGGATAGCGTTGTGCAATAACAACTTGGGGCGATGTAATGCAACAGGTTACTATCCCAAAATGAATATATGTAATTTAAGTTGAAAACATTACAACAATAAAAATGTGTGTAAAACGATGAAAAAAACCATCTCCTTAAGGGAAATGGCGAAATTAGCAAATTGAAAATTGGAAAAATGAGTGATGTGTTATATTAAATGCTTTCTCTATGAATATATCTAGGTTTTTGCCATCTAATTAAAAATAACTATATTCAAAAGGGTCACTTGAGGCAGAGTGACCCGAAGCCAATAAATTTTTAAAAAGGTGCAGAGCTAAGCTAATTTGCTTAACACTATTATAAATATGTAGTAATAGCAGGTTTTGTATAGTGGATGACCTAGGAAATCGAATTGAAAATAAAAAACCATAACGGTGAGGTCGTTACAGTTTTAAGGTAGTGTGTGTGAAATATTTTTTCTGAACAATATGAGAATTAATCGAAAGATATCGTTCAGTAAAGGAAGAGTGCATAATTATGAAAAGAAAAAAGGAGTAATTCCTGCGTAAAAGGTTAATCACTCCTAACTATGAAATCTATTGAAGTTTTGAAATAAAGAGAGTTTTATATCTCTAGACAATTGGACTTAACATTTTAAGGATAATAGAAGCGTTTACGTTTGTTTGTGTGCCTCCTGCTAAAGTTTGAAGGATTACTGCTGCGGCAGAAGAATGATTCCTAAGTGTAAGAAACCCGCTGGATGGTATAGAAATTATTACCTGACCTGTGTTTTGTTGAGTACCAGCTCCTGAACCATAGACTGCTTGCGTAACCGGTGCACCATTTAAAAATAGTGTGAATTG
>NZ_JBNNVG010000045.1:0-29588 GCF_050280425.1 Lysinibacillus sp. NPDC093190
ACCGAACACGGAAGTTAAGCTCTTTAGCGCCGATGGTAGTTGGGGGCTTCCCCCTGTGAGAGTAGGACGTCGCTAGGCAATATAGACAGTCAGCTGAGCGCTGGCTGTTTTTTTTATGAAAAATCTTAATAATTTATCAATAATTCCGCAAAACTTGCTTAAAATAAGACGAGCTTAACTAATATTTATATTAAATGTAGAAGAAAATTAAAAAGGCAATTTTGAATTCAATATAAAAAAGGGAGAAAAGACTATCAGAGTTGGCAATCCAAAAAATCTGAATTGTCTTTCTTTTATAAGTTTCTTGACAGTAGCTTACCACGTTGTTAATCTTACAATTAATATTCTTTTAACTATAGGAGGACGTTACGAAAATGTGGGAAACTAAATTTGCCAAAGAAGGTTTAACTTTTGATGATGTATTATTAGTACCAGCGCATTCAGAAGTATTACCGAAAGATGTTGATTTATCAGTTCAACTAACACCGAAGATTAAATTAAATATTCCAATGATCAGCGCAGGCATGGATACAGTTACAGAATCTAAAATGGCAATTGCTATGGCACGTCAAGGCGGTATCGGTATTATCCATAAGAACATGTCGATCGATGAGCAAGCTGAGCAAGTAGAAAAAGTAAAACGTTCTGAAAATGGTGTTATTACAAACCCATTCTTCTTAACTCCGACTCACCAAGTTTTCGATGCTGAGCATTTAATGGGTAAATATCGAATTTCTGGTGTACCAATTGTTGATAGTATGGAAAACCAAAAACTAGTAGGGATCATTACAAACCGTGACTTACGTTTCATTTCTGACTATTCTTTAAAAATTGAAGATGTTATGACAAAAGAAGATTTAATTACAGCTCCTGTTGGAACGACTCTAGAGGATGCTGAAAAAATTCTTCAACAATATAAAATCGAAAAGCTACCAATTGTAGATGAAGAAGGTAAATTAACTGGATTAATTACAATTAAGGATATTGAGAAGGTAATTGAGTTCCCTAACGCTGCAAAAGACATTCATGGTCGTTTATTAGTAGGGGCAGCAGTTGGTGTTTCAAAAGATACGATGATACGTATTGAAAAGCTTGTTGAAGCACAAGTAGACATCGTAGTAATCGATACAGCTCACGGTCATTCTGAGGGTGTATTACAAACAATTCGCTCTATCCGTGAATCTTATCCTGAGCTTGAAATTATCGCTGGTAACGTGGCAACAGCTGAAGGTGCACGCGCATTATTTGGGGCAGGCGCAGATGTAGTGAAAGTTGGTATTGGGCCAGGATCTATTTGTACTACTCGTGTCGTAGCTGGTGTAGGTGTACCACAAATTACAGCTGTTTACGATTGTGCAACAGTAGCGCGTGAGCTTGGTAAAACAATTATTGCTGATGGAGGCATTAAATACTCTGGAGATATCGTAAAAGCTCTTGCAGCAGGTGGTAACGTTGTAATGCTTGGTTCACTTCTTGCAGGTACTTCTGAATCTCCTGGTGAAACTGAAATCTTCCAAGGTCGTCGCTTCAAAGTATACCGTGGTATGGGTTCAATTGGAGCTATGGAAAAAGGTTCAAAAGATCGTTACTTCCAAGAGGATGCGAAAAAATTAGTACCAGAGGGTATTGAAGGTCGTCTTCCTTATAAAGGGCCTCTAGCAGATACAATTTATCAACTAATCGGTGGTATTCGTGCTGGTATGGGGTACTGCGGTTCAGCTAACCTTGAGTTCTTACGTGAAAATGCTCAATTTGTTCGTATGACAGGTGCAGGTCTACGTGAATCACATCCACATGATGTACAAATCACAAAAGAATCACCAAACTATTCGATGTAATATATTACTAGCAACTTTTATGCTCTCGAATCGTCTACAAAGATGACACGAGAGCATTTTTTTGTGATAGAGATTGCGCACGGACATTACTATATATGATAAAATGTCGAGGATAAGATTATTTTTTTGGAGGGTTTTAAGGGTGAAAAAGACAACGAACACTGTCATTCGCTTACTCCTAATTCCTGTTTTGTTATTTAGTGTTTTAGCAGGTATTCCAGCGAAGGCAAATGCAGAAACAGATTTAGGACTACATGTGGATGCTGCAATTTTAATTGACGCAGATTCAGGGAAAATTTTATATGAACAAAATGCAGATACTTCACTAGGTATTGCGAGTATGACAAAAATGATGACTGAATACCTGCTATTGGATGCAATTGATGCAGGTACAGTTAAGTGGGATCAGGAATATCACGTAACTGATTATACGTATAAAATGTCTCAAAACCGTGCATTAAGTAATGTACCATTACGTAGAGATGGATCTTACACAATTCGCGAATTATATGAGGCGATGGCAATTTACTCTGCAAATGCTGCTACAGTCGCTATTGCAGAAACAATTGCGGGTACTGAAACTGAGTTTTTAAAGCTAATGAATAAAAAAGCAGAAGAGCTTGGTCTTAAAGACTATAAATTCGTGAATTCTACAGGTCTTAACAATGCAGATTTGTTTGGTATGCAGCCAGCTGGTACCGGACCAAGTGATGAAAACGTAATGCCTGCTAAATCTGTAGCTAAATTAGCATATCATTTACTAAAAGATCATCCAGACGTATTAAAAACGTCTAAAATTGCAAAAAAGACGTTCCGTGAAGGTACAGAAGATGCAATTAAAATGGAGAACTGGAACTTTATGTTGCCAGGATTAGTGTTCCAATATGAAGGCGTTGACGGATTAAAAACAGGTACAACAGACTTTGCTGGACATTGCTTTACAGGTACAGCAGAGCGCAATGGTACACGTTTAATTTCTGTTGTTATGAAGGCTGTAGATACAAAAGGACAGGGCTCAAGAAAAGCGCGCTTTGATGAAACAGCTAAATTGCTTAACTATGGTTTCTCACAATTCTCGAAACAAGAAATTATTCCAGCGAACTATACGTTTAAAGGTCAAGAAACAGTAAAAGTTACGAAAGGTAAAGAAAACAAAGTAGCGATTGCTGTTAAAGAACCAGTTTCATTTATGGTCAAGTCATCTGAGAAAGATTTATATAAACCTAAACTAGTTTTAGATAAAAAGAGTCTTGAAGCAGAGGTTAAGAAGGATA
The DNA here is from genome assembly GCF_050280425.1 of Lysinibacillus sp. NPDC093190. NCBI lineage: Bacteria > Bacillati > Bacillota > Bacilli > Caryophanales > Bacillaceae > Lysinibacillus > Lysinibacillus sp. NPDC093190. The sequence goes on from NZ_JBNNVG010000045.1 coordinate 3,113, forward strand.
CAGTTGTTGGGAAGTTAGTTATTGAACGCTCAGAGGGCACAGATTACGGTTTTATTGACGGTAAGGACCTTAAAGCCGATGTTGTTACAACAGAGGCTGTGGAGCGCGCTAGCGGTATCTCATTATTCTTCCAAGGTGTTGGTAGCTTCTTTGGAAACTTATGGAGTGGCATTACTGACTTTGTTGGTGGCTTATTTTAATAATTAATAAAAAGAACACGAGATGTTTTTAAAACATCTCGTGTTCTTTTTCACATTTTTACGCTTTTTTACATACGCTATTAGGCGAAAGGATGTGGCTAAATGTGTGGTATTACAGGATGGGCTAGTTTTCAAAAGGATTTAAGAACAAGTAATGAAATTCTAAAATTAATGACACAAACGTTAAATAAACGAGGGCCTGATGATGAAAATATTTGGTGTAGTGAGCATATTGCATTTGGCCATCGTCGGCTGGCTGTCATAGATTTAATCGGTGGGAAGCAACCGATGAAAAAAGTACACGATGGTGCAAACTATGTCATTACATATAATGGCGAGCTTTATAATACAGCAGAATTAAAGAAAGAGCTTCAAAATCGAGGGCATGTTTTTACAACACATTCAGATACGGAAGTATTATTAACTGCTTATATTGAATGGAAAGAGCAGTGTGTTGATTTTTTAAATGGAATTTTCGCTTTTGGTATATGGGATGAACAATCACAATCACTTTTTTTATGCCGAGATCGTCTAGGTGTAAAGCCTTTGTTTTACACAGAACAACAAGACGGCTTACTTTTTGCATCCGAAGTGAAAGCATTATTAGCCCATCCTTTGATTAAAACAACCGTTAATACGGAAGGGCTAGCAAATATTATGGCTGTAGGACCGTCTAGACTGCCTGGAAAGTCACTTTTTCAAAATATTAGTGAACTACGTCCAGGATATGCAATGCGTTTCTCTAGAGAGGGTATACGAGTTTGGCAGTATTGGCAGTTACAGAGTAAACGGCATGAAGAGTCATTAGAGGAAACGATCGGGCATGTCCGCTTTTTACTAACAGATGCTATTGAACGACAGCTTGTTTCGGACGTACCGATTTGTACATTTCTTTCAGGAGGATTAGATTCCAGCATTATTACTGGCATTGCAGCAAACATGTTTCACCAACAAAATAAAGGCAAACTCCATACGTACTCTATAGATTACGAGGATAATGAACGTTTTTTTAATCCACATGCTTTTCAAACATCCACGGACACGTATTGGATTCAAAAAATGACAGATGCCTTTAGTACAACACACCATGCTGAGGAAATTTCTCAGCAACAATTAATCGATTCTTTAGTAGAATCTGTCATCGTTAGAGATTCACCAGGAATGGCAGATGTTGACTCATCGTTATTATGGTTTTGTCGAGAAATTAAAAAGGACTTTACCGTTGCGCTATCAGGAGAATGTGCAGATGAAATTTTCGGTGGTTATCCATGGTTTACAGAAACGACTACAGGTTTTCCATGGATTCGTTCACTGTCTGAAAGAGCAACAATGTTACAAGAGCGATGGCGTAAAAAATTAAAAGTTGAATCATATGCGCAACAGGCTTATTCAGAGACAATTGCTGAAGTACCATATCTTGATGGGGAGAGTATTGAGGAAGTAAGACAACGCGAAATGTTTTATTTGAATATGGTATGGTTTATGCAAACATTGCTGGAACGAAAAGATCGTATGAGTATGGGGGCGAGTCTTGAAGTTCGTGTGCCATTTGCAGATCATCGCCTTGTGGAATATACGTGGAATATTCCTTGGGAAATGAAAAATTTAGGCGGTATGGAAAAGGGTTTACTTCGTAAGGCAATGCAACATTTATTGCCTTACGAAGTTTTATATCGGAAAAAGAATCCGTACCCTAAAACGTATCATCCAATTTATACAGCAGGCGTTCAAAAATGGCTAAAAGAAATAATGGAGGACAAAAATTCAATTCTTCATGAATTATTTGAACGACAGAAGCTAATAGAGCTAATTGAATCTGGCGGCAATTCTTTCAAAGTGCCTTGGTACGGACAATTAATGGCAGGTCCACAGCTTTTAGCCTATCTGGGTCAAATTCATACATGGTTTGAGTTTTATAATATCCAACTAATTGAATCATAATATAAAAGAAGCACCAACCAACCTTTTAACGTGAGGTTGATTGGTGTTTTTTCTGTATATCCCAACAGTTCATTAGCTTCTCAATAGAAGGTTCAATTTCATGTACTGGTATACCCCCAAAACCTAATAAAAATTGAGCTTGTGAGGGTGCAGAGTGATCCAGGCGATAATCAGATAGTGGATAGATTCTGATTTCTGCATTGGAGGCAATTTGCTGTAATTGCTTTTCAGACAAAGTATGCTGTACGTCGAGTAAAATATGCATTCCTGCTTGCTCGCCAGTAATTTTAATTTGAGTAGAATAGTTTTCTAAAATAGAAGTAAGTTTTTCATGCTTTTTTCGATAAACCTTCCTCATTCGATTTAAATGCTTTGCAAAATGGCCGTCACGCATAAAATTAGCTACGATATGTTGATCGAAACGAGGTACTGTTGATGAATAGTAATTAAATACATCATTATAAGTAGTAAGTAATTTTGCTGGAAGTACAAAATAAGCAACGCGCAAGGACGGCATTAATGATTTTGTAAATGTACTCATATAAATTACTTTATCATTTCGATCTAATGCATGAAGTGCTGGAATTGGTTTTCCAGTATAACGAAATTCGGAATCATAATCATCTTCAATAATGTATCGAGAGGAGCTTTGTGCGGCCCAATTTAAAGCTTGTGCACGTCTTGTAGCTGATAATACTGCTCCTGTAGGGAATTGGTGTGATGGCGTAATATAAACAACGTCAGCGCTAGTTTTTTCGAGCTCATGAATGACAATTCCTTCAGCATCGACTGCAATTGGATAGACTTTTCGTTTATGCTGGGAAAACATACGATGTACAGCTGGATATCCTGGGTTTTCAAGCGCAAAGCAAGTATGGTCACTAAAGAGGCGCAAAATCATTGGTAGAAGCTGTTCTGTTCCTGAGCCGATGACAATTTGCTCGGGACTACATACAACCCCACGTGATTGAAATAAATAATTAGCAATCTCTGTTCGTAAAGATAGTTCTCCCTGAGGCTCACCTGTTAATAATAACTCCTTTGAGGCATCATCAAAGAGCTCTTTCGCATATTTTCGCCATGTTTGAAAAGGGAAGGCATCAATATCGATAGAACCGGGATTAAAATCTATCTTGTACGATTTTTTCTTAGGTTGTTCGTTTAAGGAAGTTACTGTGTCCTGCTGAATATACGGAAGCTCGTCAATCTCCTCTACAAAATAACCGACGCGGGATTTAGACATAATATAGCCTTCAGCAAGTAGCTGTGCATATGCAATTTCAATAGTTGTTTGAGAAATATTCAAAAAATCGGATAATTTTCTTTTTGATGGTAATTTTTCTCCTACTGCTATTTTCTTTGTAATAATAGCTTCTTTAATGCCGCTATAAAGCTGGTCATAGAGCGGTTTTTCACCATTTTTTTCAAGTTGAAATAATAGCATGTCCATGTTCATTAATTCTCCTGGCCTTATAATTATTTTATAAACTGGATATTTTTATATGGTCAATTTCAATTATACTAAATTTCATCATAAAGGTGGAGGTTAGAAATCATGAAACAAACAGGTACAGAATTAGTTAAGCGCGGGATGGCGGAAATGCAAAAGGGTGGCGTCATTATGGATGTTATTAATGCAGAACAGGCGAAAATTGCGGAAGCCGCAGGAGCTGTGGCTGTCATGGCATTAGAACGAGTACCATCAGACATTCGTAAGGCGGGTGGTGTTGCACGTATGGCTGATCCTCGTATTGTCGAGGAGGTTATGGGGGCTGTATCCATTCCTGTCATGGCTAAAGCACGTATTGGACATATTGTAGAAGCAAGAGTGTTAGAAGCAATGGGTGTCGATTATATTGATGAAAGTGAAGTATTAACTCCAGCAGATGAAGAGTTTCATTTATTAAAAAGTGATTATACAGTGCCTTTTGTTTGTGGGTGTCGTGATTTAGGTGAAGCTGCTCGACGCATTGGTGAGGGGGCTTCCATGCTACGGACTAAAGGGGAACCAGGGACTGGTAATATTGTTGAGGCAGTTCGCCATATTCGTAAAGTGAATGCGCAAGTACGTAAGGTAGTTGGTATGACAGAGGATGAATTAATGACAGAGGCTAAATTACTTGGTGCTCCTTTTGAATTATTAAGAGAAATTAAGCGTCATGGCCGTTTACCAGTAGTGAATTTTGCAGCAGGTGGAGTTGCTACGCCAGCTGATGCAGCACTAATGATGGAGCTTGGAGCTGACGGTGTATTTGTTGGTTCTGGTATTTTTAAATCAGAAAACCCAGAGAAATTTGCTCGTGCAATTGTTGAAGCTACTACGCATTATAAGAACTACAAACTAATCGCCGAAATTTCAAAAGAGCTAGGTGTTCCGATGAAAGGCATCGACATTGCACAGCTTAGTCAAAATGAGCGTATGCAAGAGCGAGGCTGGTAAGATGAAACGAATCGGTGTTTTAGCATTACAGGGAGCGGTACGAGAGCATGTGCAAATGATAGAGTCTCTTGGATGCGAAGCGGTCTTAGTAAAACAAAGTGCTGATTTAGAGAAGCTTGATGGGCTTGTCTTGCCTGGTGGAGAAAGCACAACGATGCGGAAATTGTTGAATCGATATGAGCTATTGGAGCCAATTCGCACACTTGCAAAGCAGGGTTTACCGATGTTTGGAACATGTGCAGGATTGATTTTATTGGCAAAGGAATTAGTGGATTATGAATCACATTTAGCAGTAATGGATGTGGTAGTTGCACGGAATTCTTATGGACGTCAGGTAGATAGCTTTGAAGTGAAGCTCGATATACCGGAAATAGGTGCTGCCATTCCGGCTGTCTTTATACGTGCGCCACATATTGTTTCTGTAGGTGAAGGTGTTGAAGTATTAGCAGAACATGACGGGAAAATCGTATTAGCAAAGGACGATCATTTATTAGGCTGTTCCTTCCATCCTGAATTAACGTCAGATACACGTATTCTTGAATATTTTGTATCTTCTATAGTATGACTTGCAAAATCTTAATTCGTATAGTACAGTATGGATAAAATTTAAATAACTGAACACGATGATGGGAAGTAGTAGCAAGCACGTTTTTTTTAGAGAGTCAGCGGGTGGTGGAAGCTGATAAAAGCACTTGTGAATCCGTCCTGGAGTTGCGCAGTCGAAGTCAATGAAGTAGGCTGTCGCCGGCTGAAATGCCGTTATGAGATAAGTGGATTAGACAAAGTACAATGTGTCTAATCAATTAGGGTGGCAACGCGGGTAGCTCTCGTCCCTTTTGGGGATGAGGGCTTTTTTGTGTTTCTACTAAATATTTTCCCATCATTAAGAATCTACTGGAGGTATGGCGATGTTAGATATTAAACGCGTGCGCGACAATTTCGCGGAAATTAAAGAAATGTTATTAACACGTAATGAGGATTTAGGAAACTTAGACGATTTTGAACAATTAGATGCAAAGCGTCGTGAGTTAATTGCAAAAACAGAAGAGCTTAAAGCTGAACGTAATAAAGTATCTGAGCAAATTTCGATCATGAAACGTAATAAAGAAAATGCGGATGAAGTGATTGCACGTATGCGTCAGGTTGGCGATGAAATTAAAGAACTAGATGTCCAATTAAATGATGTAGAAGAACGCTTTAAAGATATGATGATGCGTTTACCAAACATTCCACATGCATCTGTACCAGTTGGCACAACAGAGGACGATAATGTAGAGGAATATACTTGGGGTGAGATTCCAACATTTGATTTTGACATTAAAGCACACTGGGACATCGCTACGGATTTAAAAATTGTAGACTTTGAACGTGGTGCAAAAGTGACTGGTAGTCGTTTCTTATTCTATCGTGGTCTTGGTGCTCGTTTAGAACGTGCATTAATGACGTTTATGATGGACTTACATGCAGAAGAGCATGGTTATGAAGAAATGTTACCACCTGTAATTGTCAATCGTGATAGCTTAACAGGTACAGGACAGCTACCTAAATTTGAAGAAGATGTCTTTAAATTAGATGACACAGATTATTTCATGATTCCAACAGCAGAAGTGCCTGTGACAAACTTCTATCGTGATGAAATTTTACCAGTTGAAGCATTACCACAGGGCTTTGCAGCATATAGTGCTTGCTTCCGTTCAGAAGCGGGTTCTGCGGGTCGCGATACACGTGGTTTAATTCGCCAACACCAATTCAACAAAGTAGAATTAGTACGCTTTGTAAAACCAGAAGAATCTTATGAACAGCTAGAACTATTAACAGGTCATGCAGAAAAAGTACTGCAATTATTAGGGTTACCATACCGCAAACTAAAAATGTGTACAGCTGATTTAGGCTTTACTGCAGCGAAAAAGTACGATTTAGAGGTTTGGATTCCAGCTCAAAATATGTATCGTGAAATCTCTTCATGCTCTAACTTTGAAGATTTCCAAGCACGTCGAGCAAATATTCGCTTCCGTCGTGAACCAAATGCAAAACCAGAGTATGTACACACATTAAACGGCTCAGGTCTTGCAATCGGCCGTACAGTAGCAGCAATCCTAGAAAACTATCAGCAACAAGATGGAAGCGTAGTAATCCCTGAAGTATTAAGACCATATATGGGCGGAAAAGAAGTAATTGCCCCAAAGTAAACTGGGGCGAAAAATCAAAGAAACTACTGTTGAAAATTTAATCTCAACAGTAGTTTTTCTTCTATATGTTATATAACTTTATATGCCATTGAAGGCTAGAGGTTTTTATAATTGCTACTACAACACTTTCCTCTTGTTCAAAAAAGAGGGTGTCTCAAATTTTTTTGAATTATTTAGATTCTTCATTTTCAACCATTAAAGCTTGTCGCGCCTTCTTTTCGGCTTTTTTTCGTTCACGTAATGCTCTGAAAAAATCGGTTAAGATTTGTCCACATTCCTCAGCTAAAATTCCTTCTGTTACTTCGCACTCATGATTAAAGCGTGGATCGTTTAATAAACGATAGAGTGAATCTACACAGCCTGCTTTTATATCTCTTGCACCATATACAACACGCGGCACACGGGATTGCAAAATTGCACCTGCACACATAGGACAAGGTTCAAGTGTCACATAGAGTGTTGTTTTTTCGAGGCGCCAGCTACCTATTTTTTTACAAGCCTCTTGAATAACCATTAGTTCAGCGTGCGTCGTTGCATTTTGTGTTGTTTCTCGTAAATTATGAGCTCGTGCAATAATCTCTCCATCATATACAAGTACAGCTCCTATTGGCACTTCTCCAAGTAAAGCGGCTTTCTTAGCTTCTTCCAGTGCACTGTTCATAAACAATCGGTCTGTTTCAAAAATATCCACTATGATCTCTCCTTATCATTTAGTGTATCTTGCTTAATTGACAATTGCTACTATCAAATATGTCTCGGCATAATTGGAACTGACGCTTTGCTTTCGCACAGATAAACAATGCGTCCGGATTCAGTAGTAAGAAGTTAAAACATTGACATTTCCAATACAACCATTTATATTTATATATGAATACATGCTCATATATAAATATTAAAAGGTTAGGGGTAAACTAAATGGATGAAAAATTACAAAATACAGAGGTTCAGACTAACAAAGAGCAACATTTAGATGAAGAAACGCTATTCGTCGTGTCTCAAACATTTAAAGCATTAAGTGATCCGACAAGAATTCGCATTTTAAATTTATTGTGTACGGATGAACATTCAGTCAACGACATCGCTGAAATTTTAGATTTAGGGCAATCAACAGTTTCACATCAGTTACGTTTTTTGAAAAATTTACGGTTAGTGAAATATAGAAGGGAAGGCACAACCTTATATTATTCAAAAGATGATGATCACATTATGAATTTGTTAATGCAAGCCATTGAGCATGCTGCACATAACTAGAACTAATGGAGGGATAAGAAATGGGACATAATCATGATCACAGCCATGATCATACACATGGCGCAAATAAAAAGATATTAATACTATCATTTATTATTATTACGAGTTATATGGTTGTTGAAGGGATTGGTGGCTATTTAACAAATAGTTTGGCTCTTTTATCCGATGCAGGACATATGTTAAGTGACTCAATTTCATTAGCGATAGCCTTACTTGCTTTTATGTTTGGAGAAAAGGCTGCGAGCTATAGTAAAACATACGGTTATAAGCGATTTGAAATTTTAGCAGCGGTATTGAATGGTGTGACTTTAATTTTAATTGCTTTATTCATTTTCTATGAAGCAATAGAACTTTTTGCAAATCCACCAGAAGTGGCAACTACAGGCATGTTGATTATTAGTACAATCGGTCTTTTGGTAAATATTTTGGTAGCTTGGATTATGATGCGCGGCAGTGATACAAAAGATAATTTAAATATGCGTGGAGCTTATTTACACGTATTAAGTGATATGCTTGGATCTGTAGGGGCCATCGTTGCCGCACTATTAATGATGTTCTTTGGTTGGGGCTGGGCTGATCCACTTGCGAGTGTTATTGTTGCCGCATTAGTATTACGAAGTGGCTACTATGTAACGAAGGCTGCTATCCATGTTCTAATGGAAGGAACACCTTCAAACGTTGATGTTCAAGAGATCATACAAACTATTGTACAAACAAACGGCGTTCATAGCATTCACGATTTACACATTTGGACAATAACAAGTGGAGCAAATGCACTTTCCTGTCATGCAGTTGTTGAGGATCAGTTAAAAATTGCGGATAGTGAGCATATATTACGGGAAATTGAACATAATCTTGAGCATAAGGGCATAAAGCATGTAACGATTCAATTGGAAACAGTAGCGCATAAACATGATAATTCAATTTTATGTACAATAAAAAATGAGCAGTCGAATCATCATCATTAATAAAATTTTTTTAGTTCATTTTGCACTTTACATACCCTTCATGGGTATAGTATGATGAGTGTGAAGTAGGAGGTGCATTTAATGGAGGATATAGTGAAAGAGGATGCTTGTCATACAGAGGAAGCTACGTCGTGTCGAAAAAGTCATCACCCTGAACGCGTAAAAAAAGATTTAACGACTCGTTTGAATCGAGTTGAAGGTCAAATCCGAGGTATTAAAGGGATGATTGAAAAAGACGTTTACTGTGATGATATTATTACGCAACTGTCTGCCACGCAGTCTGCTTTAAATAGCGTAGCGAAGATATTGTTAGAAGGTCATTTAAAGGGATGTGTAGTAGATCGCCTATCAGAAGGTGATGAAGCAGTGTTAGACGAATTAGTAGTGACTATCCAAAAATTAATGAAAAAGTAAAATATTTTTTAATAAATATATACCCCTATACAGTATCTAAATTAAAGGAGAGATATTTTATGCAAAACGTAACTTTAAACGTACAAGGAATGTCATGTGGACATTGTGTAAACTCAGTGGAAAAAAGTGTTGGAGCTTTAGCTGGCGTTGAACAAGTAAAAGTAAACTTAGCTGATGGTTTAGTAGATGTAGCATTTGACGAAACACAAGTATCTCTAGACCAAATTAAAGAAGCAATCGACGATCAAGGCTATGACGTTAAATAATATAAATAGGGTGCTCATGTAGCACTCTATTATTTTTAATTATACATACCCCCTGTTGGTATGTAGGGAGGAGAAATGATCATGAGTTCAGAAATAAAAGAAGCTAATTTGCAAATTACAGGTATGACATGTGTAGCCTGTGCCACTCGTATAGAAAAAGGTTTAAATAAAATGGATGGTGTAGAACAAGCGACAGTTAATTTAGCTCTTGAAAAATCATCCATTAAATATGATCCGGCAAAATTAAATGAGGAAGACTTTGAAAAGAAAATTGAAGCACTTGGTTATGGTGTCGTGAAACAAAAAACGGAATTCAACATTACAGGTATGACATGTGCGGCCTGCGCTACACGAATAGAAAAGGGTTTAAATAAACTAGTAGGTGTATCCTCTGCGAACGTAAACTTAGCACTTGAAAAAGCAACTATTGAATTTAACCCATCTGAGGTGACGATTGCAGATGTTATTGCGAAGGTTGAGAAATTAGGATATGAGGCTCATCAAAAAGCAGATGAGCAAGAAACTGCGGATCATCGTGAGCAGGCTATCAAACAACAGCAGAAAAAATTCATTTTATCGGCCATTCTTTCATTACCATTACTTTGGACGATGGTAGGACACTTTTCATTTACATCATTTTTATATGTCCCTGAATTTTTAATGAATCCGTGGGTACAAATGGTGTTGGCCACTCCCGTTCAATTTATCATCGGGAAGCAATTTTATGTTGGGGCATACAAAGCTTTACGCAATGGTAGTGCTAATATGGATGTACTTGTAGTTATGGGAACATCTGCGGCTTATTTTTATAGTTTATATCAAGCCATTATTACTACGGGGTCACATCATGCCCCTCACCTATATTTTGAAACGAGTGCCGTATTAATTACTTTAATTTTATTAGGTAAATTATTTGAGGCAAAAGCGAAAGGTCGCTCATCTGAAGCGATCAAAAAGTTAATGGGTCTTCAGGCAAAAACGGCCATCGTTGTCCGTGACGGTGTAGAAAAAGAAGTACCATTAGAAGAAGTAGTCATTGGCGACATTATATTAGTGAAACCTGGTGAAAAAATTCCTGTTGATGGTGAAGTGTTAGAAGGAACAACAGCTGTTGATGAATCAATGTTAACGGGAGAAAGTTTACCTGTTGATAAAAAGCAAGGTGACTTATTATTCGGTTCTACTATTAATAAAAATGGCTTTATTAAAATGACAGCGACTAAAGTCGGTCGCGATACAGCCTTAGCTCAAATTATTAAAGTTGTAGAAGATGCACAAGGCTCCAAAGCGCCAATCCAGCGTTTAGCAGACCAAATTTCGGGCGTCTTTGTACCAATCGTTGTTGGCATTGCGCTTGTCACGTTTTTAATTTGGATTATTTGGGTGCGACCTGGTGAATTTACGCCAGCACTTGAAGTATTAATTGCAGTGCTCGTTATCGCTTGTCCATGTGCGCTCGGATTGGCAACACCAACATCTATTATGGCGGGTTCTGGTCGTGCAGCGGAATTTGGTATTTTATTTAAAGGTGGAGAGCATTTAGAGCAAACGCAAAGCATTGATACAGTAGTTGTTGATAAAACAGGTACTGTAACACACGGCAAACCCGTATTAACGGATGTTGTGCTAGCGGCGAATCAAGACGAAGCACGCTTTTTATCGTTAATTGGTGCAGCAGAGAAGCAATCCGAGCATCCGTTAGCAGAAGCAATTGTTCAAGGCATTGCTGATCGTGGTATTGACCTAGGAGATGTTCAATTCTTTGAAGCGATACCAGGTTACGGTGTGCAAGCGACTGTATCTGGTCAAGGCGTTGTTATCGGTACTCGTAAATTGATGAAGCAATACGGTATTCATATTGATGATATTCTACCAACAATGGAGCAATTAGAGGAAAACGGTAAAACTGCCATGTTAGCTGCAATTAACGGTCAGTATGCTGGTCTAGTAGCAGTTGCTGATACAGTGAAAGATACTTCAAAAGAAGCGGTTAGTCGTCTACAAGGAATGGGTATTACGGTGATTATGATGACTGGTGACAATGAACGTACAGCACAAGCAATTGGAGCAGAAGTTGGTGTGAATCATGTGATTGCTGAAGTGCTACCAGAAGGTAAAGCTAATGAAGTGAAAAAACTGCAAGCTACAGGTAAAAAAGTAGCGATGGTTGGTGATGGCATTAATGATGCACCTGCACTTGCGACAGCTAATATTGGGATGGCGATTGGTACCGGTACAGACGTGGCTATGGAAGCAGCGGATATCACACTGATTCGTGGCGATTTAAATAGTATCGCGGATGCTATCATAATGAGTCGTAAAACAATGCGCAATATTAAACAAAACTTATTCTGGGCATTTGCTTACAATACATTAGGTATACCAATTGCCGCAATCGGGTTACTAGCTCCTTGGGTAGCAGGTGCAGCGATGGCTTTTAGTTCAGTATCTGTCGTTTTAAATGCACTGCGTTTACAGCGAGTTAAATTATAATTATGAACAGTTTAGAGGTGTTTTATGGTTAATAAATCTTCGATAACAATGGAGCAATATGTCCATTCAACAAATGCACAACAAAAGCTATATAAGCGTACTCTTTTAATCGTGCTGATGTCGCAAATATTTGGTGGAGCAGGGCTAGCCGCAGGTATTACTGTAGGAGCATTACTAGCAAAGGATATGTTAGGAACAGAAAGCTTTGCAGGTTTACCTTCTGCCCTATTTACCCTTGGCTCTGCATTATCAGCATTTATTGTCGGCCAGCTTTCACAGCGCTTAGGTAGACGCTACGGTTTATCGTTCGGTTTTATAGCGGGCGGTATTGGTGCAATCGGTGTGATTATTGCGGCTAATATGAACAGTATCGTGTTGTTATTTTTAGCTTTATTTGTTTATGGCGCAGGAACGTCTACAAATTTACAGGCACGTTATGCGGGAACCGATTTAGCAAATGAAAAACAACGTGCAACAGCTACAAGTATAGCGATGGTAGCTACAACGTTCGGAGCAGTTGCAGGGCCTAATTTAGTGACGCCTATGGGGGAAGTCGCAAAAGCACTCAATATGCCCGCATTAGTAGGTCCATTTATTTTAGCCGCTGTTGCATATACTTTAGCAGGCCTTACGCTATTTATTTTTCTTCGTCCAGATCCATTATTAATTGCAAAGGCCATTGCTGCCGAGCAACATAAGCAACAAAGTAAAATGGCTGATGCGTCTGTTACTACAAATAGTCATGTAAATCGTATTGGAATTTTCATAGGAGCGCTTGTATTAGTTTTATCTCATGTTATTATGGTGGCTATTATGACAATGACTCCTATTCATATGCAGGGACATGGTAGCAGTTTAAGTGCTATTGGGATGGTCATAGGATTGCATGTCGCAGCGATGTATTTACCATCCCTTGGAACAGGCCTACTCGTCGATAAAGTTGGACGAACTTTTGTCGTCATTGCTTCAGGGGTTATTTTGGCAGCAGCAGGCTTAGTTGCAGCATTTGCCCCAGGTGATTCTTTACTTTGGCTAACGGTTGCCCTCATATTACTCGGTTTAGGCTGGAATTTTGGCTTGATTAGTGGCACAGCAATTATTATTGACTCAACGACAATTCACAGCCGCGCAAAAACACAAGGCTCGGTAGATGTCTGGGTTGCTCTCGGTGGCTCAGCGGGTAGTCTATTATCAGGAGTTGTCGTAGCGTACACAAGCTATGCAATTTTAGGCTTTATCGGGATGTATTTAGCGTTACTTTTAGTGTCAGTGGTCGTATGGACGAAATATAAAGCTAAAAGCAATTTTAATTGAATCTCTTATACTTTTAGACTGTAGAGAAAAATTAAATAGCTATATAAATGATGGCCCACCTCGGTGGGTCTATTTTTTTATCGTTTGTTATCATCTGTCTTAATAGAGAAATAGTTTGATTCTGTTTTTCATTTTCTCACTATGATACAATGAAAAGCACTGATTATTAAAACCTCGAGGACGAGGTAATTGACGATAGAATCCATAGAACATAAAGGAGGAGCTTCTGGTGACGGTTCCATTTGTTACGGTAGAAGGTCCGATTGGTGTTGGTAAAACCTCTTTATCGAAAGAGATTGCAGCGACATTTAATTACCATCTATTAAAAGAAATAGTAGACGAAAACCCTTTTCTAAATAAGTTTTATGAAAACATTGAGGAATGGAGCTTCCAAACGGAAATGTTCTTCCTATGTAATCGCTATAAACAATTATCGGATATAAAAAGTTTCCGTTTAATACATGATAAACCTGTTGTAGCAGACTACCACATTTTTAAAAATTTAATATTTGCAAAGCGTACATTGGCGTCAACTGAGTATGATAAATACGAGGAAATCTATAAAATATTAACGAAAGATATGCCTGTACCGAATGTAGTTATTTATTTACATGCTAGTGTTGATACGTTGATGAAACGTATTGCGATGCGCGGTCGTGAATTTGAAAAAATGATTTCACGAGATTACATGGAGCAATTGGTGGCAGATTATCATTCCTTTATCGAGCATTTTGAGAAGATGCATCCAGAAATTCCTATTATTCGATTTAATGGTGATCAGCTTGATTTCGTAAAAAATCCAAATGATTTGACATATGTTTTACAAACAATAAAGGACACGTTACAACAAAGGAGTTTGCAACAATGAATTTGAGAGAAAAATACGATATTCCACCACAAACGGTCATTACAATCGCTGGTACGGTTGGTGTAGGAAAATCAACGATGACAAAGGCATTGGCAGAGGCGCTAAATTTCCGTACGTCATTTGAAAAGGTAGATACTAATCCATATTTAGATAAATTTTATGAGGACTTTGAAAAATGGAGCTTCCATTTACAAGTGTATTTTTTAGCGGAGCGTTTTAAGGAGCAGAAGCGAATCTTTGAATATGGCGGCGGATTTATTCAAGATCGTTCAATCTACGAAGATACAGGGATTTTTGCGAAGATGCACTATGACAAAGGTACAATGAGCCCAACAGATTATGAGACGTATACAAATTTATTTGATGCGATGGTGATGACACCGTACTTCCCGCATCCAGATTTACTTGTTTATCTAGAGGGGCCAATTGATGATGTAATTGGCCGTATTCAAGAGCGTGGACGTTCAATGGAGCAACAAACACCGAATGATTATTGGATTGAAATGCATGAACGCTATGAGAACTGGATCAATAATTTTAATTCATGCCCGGTTCTACGTTTAGACATCAATGATTATGATTTATTAAAAAATCCTGAAGCAATTGAATCAATTGTGAGCCGTATCAGTCATATGCTAAAACAAACGAGCCATTTACGTAAATAGAAGGTTAGATAAAGCTAATATTTCAAAAATATTAGGAAGATAACTATGAGGTTCTGGCCGAAAGTGAGCGGCAGGCACAAACAAGTCATTTGCGTAAATAGGAAATAAACTATGCTTAAAATTTAATGTATAGTAAGTTAAAATTTGCGTTCTGGCCGCATTAAACAAGCAGTTGAAGAAAATAAATGATTAAACGACGTGAGACAATATATAGCCTATTGTGTCACGTCTTTTGAGTAGGAGGGATTGTTATAAGAATAGCGGTGTATTGCGGTTCTGGCTTAGGCATAAACCCAATTTATGCAGAGAAAGCAGCCGAATTAGGAACTGTATTAGCTCAAAATGGTCATGGTGTCGTTTATGGTGGTTCGAAAACAGGACTAATGGGGAAAGTTGCAGATGCAGTATTAGAAGCTGGGGGAGACGTTATTGGCGTGATGCCAACTCATTTACAGCAGCGGGAATTAGCACATGCTTCGTTAACAGAGATTCATTTTGTTGAGTCTATGCATGTACGTAAAGCCAAAATGGTAGAGTTAGCAGATGCTTTTATAGCTTTACCGGGTGGTGGTGGGACAATGGATGAATATTTTGAAGTATTTACGTGGGCACAAATTGGACTACATGAAAAACCTGTAATTTTATATAATGTAAATAGCTTTTATGATGGGCTTCTACAACATTTTAAGAAAATGCTCGAGGAAGGTTTTATACGCATGGAACAAGAATCACTTATTCGTATAGCTACTACATCGGAAGAAGTATTAAAATTTTTAAAAAAACATGGGTAATATACCCATGTTTTTTCTGCAATAAATAATCATTATAAATATTTTTATTGGGTTTATTACCATAAAAATTTTAGTTCGCTAATACAATGAAAGAGGTGTAGATTATGCAGACAATAGATACAGAAGTTACTGATGATCATGTAGTGCTGGCAATTGAACGAAATATAGCCATTATTCGTTTTGATATGGAGCATAAAGTTGCCTATGTAAATGAACTTTTTGCTAAAACATTAGGCTATAAAATTGAGGAAATGATAGGAAAAGATCATAAGGATTTTTGTTTAACGGAATTTGCGAATAGCATAGAATACGGAAAATTTTGGCGAAACTTAGCTGCTGGCAATAGCTATCAGGATAAAATCGAAAGAATGGATGCAAGGGGAAATAGAATTTGGCTTGAGGCTACTTATATGCCTGTCTTTGCTAATAATTCAAGAAAGGTAATTGGCGTATCGAAAATTGCAACAAATATTACTGAACGCCAAAATGAAATTGTTAGTGTAGCTGATACATTAAAGGTTATGTCTAAAGAGCTTCATAGCCGTTCGGAGGCTGGTATTCAAAATAGCGAGGATTTGCTGGAAACAGTGAAAGAGGTTTCACAAGAGTCTGCCGATAATGTGAGAAATCTTGCGCAGCTACAGAAGCAAGCGGAATCAATTAAAGGGATTGTAAAGACCATTCAAGAAATTGCTTCTCAGACAAATTTACTTGCACTAAATGCAGCTATTGAAGCAGCAAGAGCTGGTGAGTATGGCCGAGGCTTTGATGTTGTAGCAAATGAGGTTAGAAAGCTTTCTGTAAGGGTGGAGCAATCTATTTCAGAAGTAAAAGATAATGTTGAGGGCATAGAGCGAGAGATTGGACAAGTCACTGAAAGCATCACACGTATAGCTGAAAAAGTTGAAAAAACAAATGGTCAAATTAATGTAACAACGAATGATTTTGCTGAAATTGCTACTGCAGCAGAGGCATTAGATGAACAATCAAGGCATTTTACCGAAATAATTTAACTTATTTCAGCAATTATTTTCAATGCCGAAAGCGTAGAGACAGCTACAGAAGTCCCCCACCTCTATTGGTGACGCAATTATGCCGAGGCATAATTGATTGCAATTTTTAAATTTTATTTCTCTCTTTTATACACGCTTCATAAAGAAGAATAAAATAATTGCAAGAATTAGAGAAAAGGTTAAGGGATGTAATAGATACTCCTCAAACATATTATTTTCGTAATTTTCTGATTTATATTGAAATAGTAGATGAGTTTTATTTACAATAATTGTGTAAAGCTTTCATAAATCATAATAGGGGTGTTATAGATGACAAAGGTGGAAGTAAGTTTTAAGCATTTACCAACGACTGCAGTTTCAGATGCGACAGGAGGACATACGAATTTACGTAGTGATATTAAACCGTTAGCAGATCATTATAAAATTGCTGGCCGTGCGGTAACAGTGCGTTTACCAGATGGCGAAAATGGTGCAGTATTGGAAGCCATTCGAGCTGCTAAAGAAGGGGATATTTTAGTAATTGACGCTAAAGGGAATACCAACCGTGCAGTTGCCGGTGATTTTGTTCTTTCATTAGCGAAGGGTATTGGTATACAGGGCTTTGTCGTTGATGGTGTTATTCGTGATATTGCAGCTATTCGTGAGCTAGACTTTCCTGTATTTTCACTTGGCACAACGGTAGCAGCTGGCAATAAAAACGGAGGTGGGAAAGTAAATGTTCCTATTGCTATTGGGGGGGTTGCTGTTCATCCTGGCGATTATATTATTGGGGATATGGACGGTGTTGTTGTCGTGCCTCAGAATGATGCAGAGCGTATGGTTGCAGCTGCTGAGGCCAAAATCCAAAAGGATGAATTGCGTGCACAAGAAGCACATGTAAATGGGAAAGAATCAATTATTGCTTATTTAGATAAAGTATTAACTTCTTTCAGCTGAAGCTGAAATAGAGGAACTCAGTCTAAGAACGCCACGTCCTGTGGCAACGACTGAGTGACCAACATCATGTTGTTGTTGCTGTCGCTTCGCTTTCGCACAGACAAAACCCGTTGTTGCTGTCGCTTCGCTTTCGCACAAAAAAACATCTGCAGGCCTAAGCACAAACGATTCCGGACGCAATTATGCTGAGCATAATTGATCAAAATAAAAAAATCCTCACGATGCCATCCATACATCGTGAGGATTTTTTTAAATTTTTATGCTAAATTTTCATTTTCTTTAAAGTAATTTTTCATTTTCTCTGAATCGAAACGGCCTTCCCATTTCGCCATTACTAATGACGCAAGTGAGTTACCAATTACGTTAACGACTGTACGTCCCATATCAAGAATACGATCGATACCTGCGATGAATGCTAAACCTTCAATTGGAATACCGACAGTACCTAAAGTTGCTAGAAGCACAACGAAGGATACTCCTGGAACACCTGCAATCCCTTTAGATGTAACCATTAATACAAGCATTAACGTAATTTGTTCACCAATGCTTAGGTGAATACCGTACATTTGAGCAATAAATAATGCAGCAATAGCTTGGTACAGTGTAGAACCATCTAAGTTAAAGGAGTAACCGGTTGGAATAACAAAGGATACGATATCCTTTGGAGCACCTAGTTTCTCCATTTTCATCATAATTCGCGGTAACACGGCTTCAGAACTTGCTGTTGAGAACGCTAAAATCAGCTCATCTTTTAGTACTTTAATTAAGAAGAAGATACTGATACCTGCAAATTTGGCCACAAGACCAAGAACGACAAAAATAAAGAATAGCATTGTTGCATAAACAAGTATAGCGAGTTTGCCGAGTGGTATTAGTGAAGCGAATCCATATTTGGAAACGGTTACACCGATTAAACCAAATACCCCAAATGGAGCGAATTTCATCACGAGGTTAGTTACCCAGAACATGGTATCTGCTACCCCTTGGAAGAAGTTTAATACTGGTTTACCTCGTTCGCCAATGGCAGCAACCCCTAAACCAAAAATAACTGAGAAGAAAATAATAGCAAGCATATCACCTTCAGACATTGCCTGAACGATATTTGTCGGTACAATACCTACAATAATATCAAATGGTCCTTCATGCTGTACTTCTTCTGTAGTTGCAACGTATTTCGAAATATCTCCTTTAGAGAGCTCGTTCATGTTTACGCCCGCGCCTGGTTGGAATAAGTTTGCGGAAAGTAAACCAATTACAATTGCTACTGTTGTAATAATTTCGAAGTAAATAAGCGATTTTCCGCCTAATCGTCCAAGCTGTTTCATATCTCCAGTTCCAGCAACACCGACGATTAAAGTTGAAATAATAATCGGTACAACGATCATTTTAATTAGATGAAGGAAAATATCACCTAGAGGTTGTAAATATGTTTCGATTTTTGGGCTTCCATAAAATATTCCGCCAACAATAATCCCTAAAATCAAACCGACTAAAATTTGAGTGGCTAAACTGATTCTAAATTTCTTCTTCAAAACCTTAGTACCTCCTAATATTAAAATTTTTAGGACTTGCCTTACTTTAATAATACGGAGGACTTATGAAATCCGACAAAATCCGAGAAAATTAATTTAATTTAGTTAAAATGTCTGAATATAATACCTGAATAAACTTCTTAATATTAACCTTTGCTTTGCGATTTTTGTGATCTTCTATCTGAGTCATAAGCAGACGAATTTCTTTAAAGTCAAAGTATCGAGGCGCATAATATTCAAATTCGGAGTTTGTATAATCTACGACACCTAAATTGGCGAGATTTATCATCGCTGCTAATATAGTACGGCGCACACGCTGCTCAATAGCTTTACTTTCCTTCAAAATTTCATCTGGTGTAGCCTTTGTGACAACTGCAATCTCCTCATAAAGCTCCTTTAATGGTGGAAGTGGTGCAATTTTGTGCTGATGAGCAAGTAATGTTTCGATGATAGCTATAATATCTTCGCTTCCGATCTCACCAACGATACCCATATCATTTAAGATAGATTGAATATGATCGCGTGAAGTTGCTTTATGATTTATTTGTTCACTTAGATCAATATTTGTAAGTGATTGGCGAATAATAAGCAATGAGTTTTTTAGGCGAAATTGTTCAGTTGTTTTACGTAAAACATTCTCAACCTCAATACGATTTATAGGTTTATGAATAAAGAAATCTATACCCTGCTCATATGCCTCACCTACCATTTCCTTATTCACTACTTGAGAAATCATGACAAATTGTCCCTCAAAACGATTTTGAATAAGGTGCTCGACTGTTGCTATCCCATCCAGCTTAGGCATAAGTAAATCGATTAACACAAATTCTGGCTGTGTCATTAAAATTTGTGGAATGGCGTCCTCACCATTGCGTGCTTCACCAATAACTGTACCTAAGCCACTATCTTCAATAATTTGCTTTAACATGACCCGACTTGCACGATCATCATCTACAATAAAATACCTCATTTAAGTCTCTCCCGTTTGAATAGTTTGCGTAGGAACTGCAATTTTAAACATCGTGTTTTGATTGTTTGATTCAACGGATATTGAGCCATTTAATTTATTTACTAATTCAATCACATGTGAAAGCCCAATACCTGTTGCTGCGACACCATCTACATTGTATTTTGTGGTGTATCCAGGTTCAAAAATAATAGAGAGATTACTTTGCGGAATGCCCTTCCCATTATCACATACTGTTATTACAGTATCATCCTGTTGCTGCTGAATGGCAATAGAAATGATACCTTGATTTTCAATTGATTCAATAGCATTAGCTGTTAAATTATTCAAAAGTGCAAGCAATGCAATAT
This sequence comes from Lysinibacillus sp. NPDC093190, assembly GCF_050280425.1. Taxonomy (NCBI): domain Bacteria; kingdom Bacillati; phylum Bacillota; class Bacilli; order Caryophanales; family Bacillaceae; genus Lysinibacillus; species Lysinibacillus sp. NPDC093190. The sequence goes on from NZ_JBNNVG010000045.1 coordinate 23,711, forward strand.
GTTCTTTCGTTTGAAAATCGATTTCAATATTTATGTTAAACTCAATTTCTTTCCCGAGAAAATCAGCGTATTTACTGTTGCCGTCTTCAATATAATGTAATAATTCTGACAATCTTAAGGAGCCAAAGCTCTTTTCACCAACAATTTTAGAAATACCTGCATAAATGCGTTGTGAATCCTTCTTCACTTCATGAATTTCCTGGGCAATATGAAGTGCTTGTAAACTTTCTGCACGATAGCCTAGCGATTTTAATTGTCTATATAATTCAAACCCACTGGCTGTAATTGCTTCTATATGGTTCATAGATTTTTTTAAATAAAGTGTCTCAACATATAAATCTGAGCCGATCGTAAGCATTTCCTGAACACGTTTTTTTTGCTCAGCAATTAAAATGGAACTATAAATACCAACAACAAAAAAACTACGTAATAAAGCAACTGCTAATAGTATAAGTAAATCATGAAGGAGTAAAAAAGTGTAAGAATTTATTAGAAAACGAAATAGTTGTTCCACTAAATTACTGAATACTTCGCTAAACGCAACTAGCAATCCAAGCAATAGTGGTTTTTCTCTATATTGATGAATGCTTAGAATTTGTAGGCATATTGCAAACAATATATAAAATGCAGCAGCAGGCAAATGTATTAGTAAACTATCGACTAATGGAACATCATGTAAAGAGTAATTAATGATAACTCGAAAAATGGTTGTCACGATGCTCGTAGTAAATCCAGCCAAAATGATAGGTGTAGGTCTAAGCAGAATGCATAAAAAGAAAATAATACTTCCAAATCCGAAACGAAAAGTTGTATCAGCGAAAGGCATTATTTTAATCTCACTACCGATAGCAGTTAACAGAGCAATTGTGAAAATCCAAGTGAGGGAAGCGCGAGATATGTAAAATTTCGAGTGCATAAAAAAATCCTCCCTAATCAATATTAACGAAGCAGTATAGCAAAGAAAAGGTATGCTAAAGAGCTCGTTTGCGTGTTTGAAATAAAGGTAATTGTACCACTACTTTAGATGTTGTGTTGGGGCGGAACGTGACTTCGAAACGAAAGCGCATTTGCCTAGATGAAATAATACTATAGATTATTCCCGTTTATAAAATCATAATTTACAATAAAAAAATACCACAACCTAAGTGGAAGTGGCATCTAGTAAGTGTTTCATACAATTTTTTAGGCAAAAAAAAACGGCTACATTCGTAGTCGGAATTTTAAAACTGGAGGAGGTAGAGGGATTCGAACCCCCGCGCGGTGTTACCCGCCTGTCGGTTTTCAAGACCGATCCCTTCAGCCAGACTTGGGTATACCTCCATGTTGTTTTGTTACGTTGTCTCATCGACAAAAATAAATTTATCATATTTTAAAATTCGCGTCAACAGCTTTTTTATTTTTTTTATAATTTCTTATTTACAGTGCTGATAGAATATTCCACACAAATATTATGTGTATTAAGTTGCAATTTATGAAAACAGTCAGTATACTAGATATTGCCGTGCTAGGTGGGAAGGTAGCGGTGTCCTGTAACTCGCAATCCGCTCTAGCGAGACTGAATTCCTTTTTCGAGGCTGTCCGTATTGTTTGGTCTGCCTTTTGCACGTAGTGTTGACGATTGGGTCCTGCGCAATGGATACCCATGAACTATGTCAGGTCCGGAAGGAAGCAGCATTAAGTGGTCTTATTCATGTGCCGCGGGGTTGCCTAATCTGAGCTAACGACAAGAGTAACGCTTATGTGCGGCTGTCGAAGAAAGGTGCACGGCATTAAATTGCCAATTCAAACGCATCCGTCTACAAAAGGCGGATGCGTTTTTTTTATGATTTTACAATATTTGTTGGGATGGAAGGGGACTCTCCAGAACGTTTAAGGAAGATTTACATCAACAACCTTCGCTATGGAAGTGAGAGAGATTGTCCCGAATTTTTAGAAAAGCGATAACACTATTTTATAAATAATGAGGCAAATGCTATAATAGAACTATTCTATATTATGAAGAAGAGGAGAGGAAATCATTGACGTATCAAGCATTTTATCGTGTGTATCGACCACAATCATTCCGAGAAATGTCTGGTCAAGCACATGTCAAAAGAACGCTACAAAATGCTCTCCTAGCGAATAAAACAACACATGCTTATTTATTTTCTGGCCCACGTGGTACCGGGAAAACAAGTACAGCTAAAATTTTTGCAAAGGCTTTAAACTGTGAGCATGCACCATCAAACGAGCCTTGTAATGAATGTGCTACTTGTGTAAGCATTACAGACGGTTCTCACCCAGATGTTATTGAATTTGATGCGGCGTCTAATTCACGCGTTGAAGAAATACGTGACATCATTGAGAAAGTTCGATTTGCTCCTGCAAGTAGCAGATATAAAGTGTATATCATTGATGAAGTGCATATGCTTTCTACGAGTGCTTTCAATGCCCTTTTAAAGACATTAGAAGAACCACCTTCTCACGCTGTATTTATTTTAGCAACGACAGAGCCCCATAAATTGCCTGCAACAATTATTTCGCGGTGTCAGCGCTTTGATTTCAAGCGTCTTTCAACCAATGATATTATTGAGCGCATGAAAGTTGTCTTAGAGGATATTGAGTTACCATTTGAGGAACAAGGTTTGAAGGTCATCGCACAATCAGCAGCTGGTGGTATGCGTGATGCTTTAAGCTTATTAGATCAAGTTGTATCCTTCAGCGGAGAAAAGTTGAAGCTTGAGGACACATTACTTGTTACAGGTTCTATCAGTCAGGAAGTTTTCTATGAATTAGCAGAAGCTCTAAAAGTAAAAGATGTCGCACAAATGCTTGCGTTATTAGAACAGCTTATTGCGGATGGGAAAGATCCTCTTCGTCTTTCAGAGGACCTGATTACATTTTTCCGGGACTTATTATTACTGCAAACAAGTGAGGATTTGGCCGAATTATTAGAACTAGTATCACCGGAGGAACGAGTATTTACATTAGCGCATGATTTTGCACCGGATTTGCTATATGGCTACATTGATATTTTAGCGAAAACACAGCAAGAAATGCGGTTCTCCCACCATACAAAGATTTACTTAGAAACAGCGTTACTTAAAATGGTGCAGTTTTCGGGTGGCGCAATTGGTCAAACTACGACTTCAGGTGAGGTAGCTATGAGCCCTGAACTCGCTCAAAAAATCGTGGCACTTGAGCAGATGGTGCAACAACTATCAGCCCAATTACAAGCTGGTGCTCCGATGCAAACGACGCAAGCACCAAAAGAGCAACGTCCACGAGCTAAAAGTCCAAATGGCTATAAAGCACCAACAGGTCGTATTCAAGAGATACTAAAGGATGCTACAAAGCAAGATGTGCAACGTATCAAATCGGTTTGGGCACAGGCATTAAGCCAAATGCAAAAATCTCAATCAGCTCTTTTAGCAGAGGCTGAACCTGTTGCGGCATCTTCAAGTGCTTTTGTGTTAAAATTCAAGTATGATATTCATTGTCAAATGGTTGCTGATAATCAATCCCTAAAAGCTCAATTCACACAATTAATTGCAGGGCAAACTGGTACTATGTATGAAATGCTTTGTACGCCAGAAGATGCTTGGTTAAAATTACGTGAAGAGTTTATTCGTGATCATGGCTTACAGCAGGAGAAAAAATCTCAGAATGAGACCGATCATGAAGTGGAATTATTAGAACCACCACCGGCAGAAATGGAAGAAGGGCCGTTTATCGACGATGCTCAACCACTTGCTTCACAAGATCCACTAGTGACGGAAGCAGAAAAGCTGTTTGGTAAAGATTTCATTGAAATTGTTGAAGACTAATCATTTAGGAGGAATATGTTTATGCGTGGAATGGGAAATATGCAAGGTATGATGAAAAAAATGCAAAAAATGCAAAAGGAAATGATGGAGGCTCAAGAGGCTTTGAATGCAGAGCAATTTGAAGGTTCTGCTGGTGGCGGTATGGTGAAAGTAACTGTAACTGGCCAACGTGAAATCGTAGAAGTAAATCTTGATCCATCAGTAGTAGATCCAGACGATATCGAAATGCTACAAGATTTAATCGTTGTTGCTACAAATGAAGCGTTGAAAAAAGTAGATGAAAAGACAAATGCAACAATGGGTAAATTCACTCAAGGCATGAACCTTCCATTCTAGGAGGTAAGTAAATGTACTACCCAGAACCTATATCGAAACTGATTGATAGTTTTATGAAATTGCCAGGTATCGGGCCGAAGACCGCGGCTCGTCTGGCGTTTTTTGTGTTAACAATGAAAGAGGATGACGTTTTATCCTTTTCAAAGGCATTAATTGATGCCAAACGAAATTTAAGCTACTGCTCCGTGTGTGGCAACATAACTGATGTAGATCCATGCCATATTTGTACGGATAAACAACGAGATCATTCTATTATTTGTGTTGTTCAAGATACAAAAGATGTAATTGCGATGGAAAAAATGCGTGATTTCAATGGTGTGTATCATGTATTACAGGGAGCTATTTCACCTATGGATGGTATTGGTCCAGAGGATATTAATGTCGCTTCTCTACTAGTTCGTTTGCAAGATGAGGCTGTTCAGGAGCTTATTTTAGCTACGAATTCAACTATTGAAGGCGAGGCAACAGCTATGTATATTTCTCGTTTAGTGAAGCCGTCTGGCATTCGAACAACACGGATCGCTCATGGACTACCAGTAGGTGGGGATTTAGAATATGCAGATGAAGTAACGTTATCGAAGGCAATGGAAGGTCGCCGAGAATTGTGAGTGAGGGATTAATATGTTCTTCCGCAGTAAGGGAAAATTAAAAAAAGAATTCGACGACAAGCTTGTGAGTCTTATAAAAGAAACAAAAGAGGATTTACAGCAGGCAAAGATAATTGAAGAACTACTAGATGACTATGATTTAGAAGTAATAGCTCAAAAGAAAGCAGCGGAGAGTATACATTTTTATTTATTCAAGGAAGCTAGAATTCGGAGAGTATTAATTAAATAATAGTTTTTTAACTTATCACAGCGGGTGTCCAAACATCCGCTGAAATAGAGGAACTCGGTCTAAGAACACCACGTTCTGTAGCAATGACTGAGTGACCAACATCATGTTGTTGCCGCTGCGTTAGCACTACGCTTTCGCACAAAAAACATCTGTTGGCCTAATGCCTCCGGCGGATGTCACGGAATCGAAAAGGAGTTCATATAGGATGTTAGCCTAAAATCATCGCATCCATGCGATAACGGCTAACTGACATGCATCACGCAGGCCTAAGCACAAAGCCGAATCCGGACGCAATTATGCCGAGGTATAATTTATATTCATAGAAGCAAAACAGGAAACATAAACTTTCATAATTATATTGCTAAGGGGGAACCATATGTCGTGGTTAGTAATTATGAGTTTTTGTGTGCCTGTAGTGCTTCTTTTTCTTTATATAATAATAAGACATGCCAAGATGGGTAAAATTTTAGAAGGAATGTCTGTGTTTTGGTTTAGATTTGCTTTTGCCTTTCTACTATTATTTATTATTCACTTAGGCATAGGGTATGCTGGCTATAATGTACCGATTAATCTATTTTCAGTGTTCACAATTGCGATATTAGGTATTCCGGGTGTACTAGGAATAACGGCTTTAATATTTTTTTTATAAAATGCTTGCAAAACAGAAATATTGTAGTATAGTAATAAGAGTCGTTAAGATAACTGTTTGGAAGACAAATGAATTTTAAGTTGAATAATTTAGTTGTTGACATCTAGCGAACGACATGATATTATATAAGAGTTGCTGTTGAAGAAATGGCGACGAAATGAACCTTGAAAACTGAACAAGCAAAACGTAATCAATAAAGTTTTTAGTAACTAACCTTGAGTTGGTGAACGAAACAAAATTTTGGACATCA